>JAEZOA010000114.1 GCA_023441625.1 Bacillota bacterium | reverse complement strand
CAGCCGGGCGGCGGCGGGATTGAGCCGCTCCACCCGCCCCAGTTCGTCGACGATCAGCAACGGGTCGTCGGTGAGGAGCAGCGCCGCGCGGACCGCCCGGTCCATGCGTCCGCCGCCCAGCGGCCCGCGCCCCAATGGACCATCCGCCAACGGCCCGTCGCCCCCCGGCGGCTCCCCGCCCCGGACCAGCCCCGCGGCGGCCTCGGCCAAGCGCCCGACCTCGCCGCCGCGCCCGCCCGACCAGGGTTCGAGGTCGATGCGGTTGCGCCCGCCGGTCAGACGGTCCGCCAGACGTTCCAGGTCGCTGAAATGGCGGGCAAGGCGGGAGAAGACGAACCAAACCGCCAACAGGCCGATCCCGCAGATCGTCAGGCCGCGCGTGAAGGCGGTCCGGTCCTCCGCCGCCAGCTGCGTGATCTCCACGCCCAGAAAGACCAGCGTGGCCGCCGCCACCGCCAGCCCCAGCATCGCCACGCGCCAAACGCCGCCCCTCATCGGGCCGCCTCCCCCTCGTTATGCCCCACTCTAGCGGGCGGAAGGGAAACGGAGAAGCGACGCACGTGTTCAGCGCGCCAGCAGCGCGGCCCTTGCGTCCTCCACCTGCACCATAAGGTCGGCGAGGGCGTCCCTGACCTCGCCCGACAGGCCGAGCATCAGCAGCGCCACAACCGCCACGGCCAGCGCATGGTCAAGGAAGGAACAATTCGCTCGGCTGCGGAAGAACGGACGGAACGGCGGCATCGCAGACTGGCTCCGGCAGGAAGAAAATGTGGAATCGACGAGCGGCGCCAGCCTACCGGAGAAAATGGTCAACGATTTCTTAACGACGCGGGAACCAAACGGTTTGTCTTGCTTTTGACACAAACGGATCGCGTTTCACGGGCGTTCTCAAAAGTTGAGTCCACGCTTTTCGCCATACATCAAACGAGCTACCCTTTGTTGCGATGTGCGCAAACACGGATTACCGCCTTTGCGTAAAATACATGGCAACTCCAAGCCGAACTTTTGCTATCGCTCTGTTGCATTTCCTGGTTTGCCTGCTTGCCGGATAATGCTAAGAGTAGCTCATCCAGCGACAACACTCCTTTCCGCATAGGCAATTCCTTGGGAGGCCGGCAATGACTTTGGTCTATCGTCCCCTGCCCTATGGCGGGCACGAAGACCGGCGGACGGGTCGCCACCTGCTACTGGTGGTTGGTCTGATCCTTGCCATTCCGACGGTGCTCGGTGCCGGCTGCACCCTCGACGCCCTGCGCAGCTTTGCGGTGGAGGCACGGCTGTCGCACGCGGTCGATGCCGCGGCCTTGGCCGGCGGGCGGGTGATGTTCGACTCGCAGCGCGACGGGCACATCCGCAGCTTCTTCGACAACGCCTATCCAAGAGGTTTCCTGGGAGCGGACCTGTCGCCCCTGACGATCGCGGAGGACGCGGCGGCCGGTACACTGACGGTCAGCGCCCACGCCACCGTCAACGCCATCTTCCTGCGCCTGTTCGGCAAGAAGGAAGTGACGGTGCAGGCGCAATCCGTCGTCCACCGCGGCAACCATTCCCGCGGCAGGCTTCAGTAAGGCCCCCTCGGCGGCCAGGCCGCCACATCGCCGATTCGCGACGCTCGCATTCGCGGAATGCAGCCCGCCGGCTTCGCCACTGCGGTAGAAGGACGGACAGCGCCCCTTCCTCCGGAGTCCGCGATGCTCGGAACCCTGACGCTTCTGCTGGTCTGCCAATTGACGGGCGAACTGGCCGCCCGCCTGCTGCATCTGCCGATCCCCGGCCCGGTGCTGGGCATGCTGCTGCTGTTCGCCGGCCTTCTGCTGCGCGGCCGGGTGCCGGCCCCGTTGCAGGAAACGGCCGGCGGCCTGCTGCGGCATCTGTCGCTGCTGTTCGTGCCGGCCGGCGTCGGCGTGATGGTCCATGCCACCCGCCTTGAGACGGAAGCGCTGCCCATCGTGATCGCGCTGTTCGGCAGCACCCTGATCGGCATCGCCGTGACGGCGAAGCTGATGGCCTTCCTGCTGAGCCGCACCGATCCGCGGCTGGTGGATGAGCCCGCGAAGGGCGACCGGGCATGAGCGACGACCTTCATCAGATCTGGGTCTATCTGTCGGCCAGCCCGCTGGCCGGGCTGACCCTGACCCTGGTCGCCTACCAGTGCGGGCTGTGGCTGTTCGAGAAGTTGGGCCGGCGCCCGATCCTGAACCCGGTGCTGATCGCGGTCCTGCTGATCGCCGGGGTGCTGAGCCTGTCGGGCATCGATTACCGCACCTATTTCGACGGTGCGCAGTTCGTCCATTTCCTGCTGGGTCCGGCCACCGTGGCCCTGGCCGTTCCGCTCTACAACCAGTTCCAGGAGGTCCGCCGCTCGGCCCTGGCGCTGGTCGTGGCGCTTCTGGTGGGTTCGACCGCTTCGGCGCTGAGCGCGGTGACGCTGGTCTGGGCCTTCGGCGGTTCGGCGGCGACGATCCTGTCGATGGCGCCCAAATCCGTCACCTCCCCCATCGCCATGGGCGTGTCGGAGCAGATCGGCGGCCTGCCGTCGCTGACCGCGGTGTTCGTCATCATCACCGGCATCGTCGCCGCCAGCCTCGGCACCTGGGTTCTGAACCTCGTGCGGGTGAAGGACTGGCGCGCCCGCGGATTCGGCATGGGGGTGGCGGCGCACGGCATCGGCACGGCCCGCGCCCTGCAGGTCAACGAAGTGGCTGGCGCCTTCGCCGGACTGGGCATGGGGTTGAACGGGCTGGCGACGGCGCTGCTGCTGCCGACTCTGTATCAGCTGATCTGGGGATGAGCGGGGCTATGGTTTGCGTATCCCGCAGTCCGTTTCCCGCCACTCCGGGCTTGACAGCGTTGCCGCACCTGCGCAGAGTGCGCCCTATGACCTGCATCGACCGCAAGAACGCCCTTCTTCGACTTCTCGGCCCGGCGCTTTAAGCGTCCGGGTTTGTCGCGTTCGCACACCATTTCCATCGGTCGAAGTGTCTGTTCCATGAGCGATGTTTGCAAAGGCGCCGAAAGCGGCGTCGCCCGGCCGGGGCCGGGACTGCGACTTACCGACGGTCGCTGAGCCACGTCCGGCGGCTCTGCGGCCGTACCCCTCGCCGGTCCCTCCGCCTTTCAAAATCCGATCCGCCGCCCCGGCCGCACAGAAGACCTGATCCGGGGCCGCCACTGGAGCCGAACGACGTCATGAGCACCGCGACCCAAACGAACGCTGGCATCCCGACCCTGCCGAAGTCCCCGTCGAAATACGCCCCCTTCCCCCAGGTGAAGCTGACCGACCGCCAATGGCCGTCGCGCACCCTGGACAAGGCGCCGATGTGGTGCTCGGTCGACCTGCGCGACGGCAACCAGGCGCTGATCGAGCCGATGGGTCCGGACCGCAAGCGCGCGATGTTCGACCTGCTGCTGCGCATGGGCTTCAAGGAGATCGAGGTCGGCTTCCCGGCCGCGTCGCAGACCGATTTCGACTTCTGCCGCGAGGTCATCGAGCAGGGCAAGATCCCCGACGGCGTCACCATCCAGGTGCTGACCCAGTCGCGTGAGGAACTGATCCGCCGCACCTTCGACGGCATCAAGGGCGCCAAGCGCGCCATCGTCCACCTGTACAACTCCACCTCGGAACTGCAGCGCCGCGTGGTGTTCGGGCTGGACCGCCAGGGCATCATCGACATTGCCGTCGCCGGCGTTAAGCTGGTCAAGCAGCTGGCCGCCGAGACGCCGGAGACCGAGATCGTCCTGCAATACTCGCCGGAAAGCTTCACCGGGACGGAGCTGGACTTCGCCCTGGAGATCTGCGAGGCGGTGATGGAGACCTGGGGCGCCAGCCCGACCAACAAGGTCATCCTGAACCTGCCGGCGACGGTGGAGATGTCCACCCCGAACATCCACGCCGACCAGATCGAGTGGTTCTGCCGCAACATGAAGAGCCGGGAGAGCGCGATCATCTCCCTGCACCCGCACAACGACCGCGGCACCGCCGTCGCCGCCGCCGAGTTGGGCATGATGGCCGGCGCCGACCGCGTGGAAGGCACCCTGTTCGGCAACGGCGAGCGCACCGGCAACGTGGACGTCGTGACGCTGGCGATGAACCTGTTCACCCAGGGCGTCGATCCGGGACTGCGCATCGACGACATCAACGAGATCGTGCGCGTGTCGGAATACTGCACGCAGCTGCCCGTCCACCCGCGCCACCCCTACGCCGGCGAGCTGGTGTTCACGGCCTTCTCCGGCTCGCACCAGGACGCCATCAACAAGGGCCTGAAGGCGCTGTCCAAGTCCAATTCCGGCGTCTGGGAGGTTCCGTACCTGCCCATCGACCCGCAGGATCTGGGCCGCAGCTACGAGGCGGTGATCCGCATCAACAGCCAGTCCGGCAAGGGCGGCATCGCCTACGTGCTGGAAAAGGACTACGGCATCCAGATCCCGCGCCGCCTGCAGATCGAGTTCTCCAAGACGGTGCAGCGCATCGCCGACGAGACCGGCAAGGAGCTGTCGCCGGCCGACATCCACGCCGCCTTCAAGGCGGAGTATCTGGACATCGACGGCCCGCTGGCCCTGATCGAGCATTCGACGGAGCCGCGCGGCCCGAACTCCGGCGCCCGCGTCCTCAACGTCGTCGTGGCCCGTGACGGCAAGACCTCGAACCTGAAGGGCTCGGGCAAGGGTCCGATCGACGCCTTCGTGAACGCGCTGCGCCAGGGTGCCGGCATCGACCTGCACGTCCTGGACTACCGCGAGCACGCCGTCGGCGAGGGCGAGGACGCCCAGGCCTGCGCCTATGTCGAGGTGAAGACCGCCGACGACCGCACCCTGTTCGGCGTCGGCATGGACGCCGACATCGTGACGGCCAGCCTGCGCGCGCTGGTCAGCGCCGCGAACCGCGCGGTGAAGTAAAGACCTTTGCCCCCTCCCGCCCGCTTCCGCGGGCACCCTCCCCCGCCTTCGGCGGTGGAGGGAAGGAGCGGCGGCAGTTCCCTCCACCGCCCCGCGGGGGAGGGTTAGGGAGGGGGCGCCATGGAGGCAACTCCCCCACCCCACCTTGCAGCCCCGCCCCCTGCCGCCTATAACGACGCTCGTCCTTTCTTTCGGTGCGGCGGCAAGGAAAAGCGCATGATCGTGGTCACCGGTGGGGCCGGCTTCATCGGCTCGAACCTCGTGGCGGCCCTGGCCGCGCGGGGCATCACCAACGTCGCGGTGATCGACCGCTTCGGCTCCGACGAAAAATGGCAGAACCTCGCAAAGCGCGAGGTCGCCACCCTGGTGCCCCCGGAAAACGCGCTGGCCTTCCTCGACCAGCACGCGGCCGAGATCGACGTGGTCTTCCACCTCGGCGCCATCTCCGCGACGACCGAGCGCGACGTGGACAAGATCGTCGCCAACAACGTCGCGCTGACGCTGGACCTCTGGCGCTGGTGCTCCTGGCGTGGCGCGCGGCTGATCTACGCCTCCTCCGCCGCGACCTACGGCGACGGCTCGGCCGGCTTCGACGACGACGGCTCGCCGGAGGCCCTGGCGACGCTCCGCCCGCTGAACGCCTACGGCTGGTCCAAGCACCTGATCGACCGCCGCATCGCCCGCGTGGTGACGGAGGGCGACATCCTGCCGCCGCAGTGGGCTGGGCTGAAGTTCTTCAACGTCTACGGCCCGAACGAGCGGCACAAGGACGACATGATGAGCGTCGTCGCCAAGCTCCACCCCAAGCTCCTGGCCGGAGAGCCCGCGCGCCTTTTCAAATCCCACCGCCCGGAGTTCGAGGACGGCGGGCAGCTGCGCGACTTCATCCATGTGGATGATTGCGTCGCGGTGATGCTGTGGCTGTACGACACCCCGCAGGTCAACGGCCTGTTCAACGTCGGCACGGGCAAGGCCCGCAGCTTCAAGGATCTGGCGCTCGCCACCTTCGCCGCCATGGGGCTTGAGCCGCGCGTCGAGTATTTCGACATGCCGGAGCATCTCCGGGGCAAGTACCAGTATTTCACCGAGGCGAAGACCGAACGCCTGCGCGCCGCCGGCTTCACCCAGCCCTTCACCGAGCTGGAGGACGGCGTGCGCCGCTATGTGCAGGACTTCCTGTCCCAGCCCGATCCGTACCGCTGACGCTCCCCCCTCTCTCCCCCAAAATCATCCCCTCTCCCCCCTGGGGAGAGGGTTAGGGTGAGGGGGCCGGCTCCCGCCGTCCGGCAACGGAGCCCCACCCCAACCCTCCCCCGCTCCGCAGGGAAGGGAGAAGCAACAACAAGAGGCAACAGCCGCGCATGCTCGCCCTCGCCTTCCCCGCCATCGACCCGGTGGCCTTCCAGATCGGGCCGATCGTCATCCGCTGGTACGCGCTGGCCTATCTGGCGGGCTTCGTGCTGGGCTGGCGCTACTGCCTGCATCTGGCGCGCGCCAACCCGGGGCGCCCTTCGGTGGAGGATTTCGACGACTTCCTCACTTGGGCGGTCGTCGGTGTCATCCTGGGCGGGCGCCTGGGCTACGTGCTGTTCTACAACCTGCCCTTCTATCTGGAAAACCCGCTGGACGCGCTGATGGTCTGGCACGGCGGCATGTCGTTCCACGGCGGCCTGCTGGGCGTCGTCGCGGCGATCCTGCTGTTCTGCTGGAAACGGGGCATCTCACCCTTCGCCTTCGGCGACTTGATCGCCGCCGCTGCGCCCATCGGGCTGTTCTTCGGACGCATCGCCAACTTCATCAACGGCGAGCTGTACGGCCGGCCGGCGACCGACGTGCCGTGGGCGTTCGTGTTCCCGCGCGATCCGCTCCAGGTGCCCCGCCACCCGAGCCAGCTCTACGAGGCCGTCCTGGAGGGTGCGGTGCTGTTCGTCGTGCTCGCCATCGCCGTCCGGATGCCGGCCGTGCGCCAGCGGCCGGGCATGGCGGCGGGCATCTTCTTCATCGGCTATGGCCTGTCGCGCATCATCGCGGAATTCTTCCGCGAGCCCGACGCGCAGCTCGGCTTCCTCTACGCCGGGGCCACCATGGGGCAGCTGCTGTCCTTGCCGATGGTCCTGTTCGGCGTCTGGCTGGTCGCCTACGCCCGGCGCCATCCGGCGACCGCCTAGTTTCGGAGTTTTTCACCACAAAGGCACAAAGACACAAAGACACAAAGTCGCGCCGAGCTTTCGGACACGCCCTCTCGCGGCACGCGCGCCTTTGTGAAACTCTTCGTTTCCATTGTGCCTTTCAGCCTGTTTGGAAAGTCTATTCGGTAAAGGGTAAGCTCCCCAAACCATCATCCCCGCGAAGGCGGGAATCCAGGGCATCCCGACGACTTTCCAAGTGGCCCTGGCTCCCCGCCTTCGCGGGGATGACGAAAAGCAACATCAAGGCAGCACCATAAAGGGCTTTCCAAACAGGCTTTTATGGTGTTCCCCCTCACACAACCGGACCTGCCGGAATCACCATGACCGACACCGCCGACAGCCTCGCCCACCACCTCGCCCGCCGCATCCTTCTGGACGGGCCGCTGTCGGTCGCGGCCTTCATGGCCGAGGCGCTGGGCCACCCGCGCTTCGGCTACTACATGCGCCAGGACCCGTTCGGCGTGTCCGGCGACTTCACCACCGCCCCGGAAATCAGCCAGATGTTCGGGGAGTTGGTCGGGCTGTGGTGCGTCGACACCTGGGCACGGCTGGGCGGGCCGGCGCCCTTCCACCTCGTGGAACTCGGGCCGGGGCGCGGCACGCTGATGCAGGACGCGTTGCGCGCCGCTTCCGTCGTCCCCGCCTTCCGCGCGGCGGCGCAGGTCCATCTGGTGGAGACCAGCCCCACCCTGCGCGCCCGCCAGCGCCAGACGCTCGGCGACCTGCCCGTCACCTGGCACGACCGGCTGGAGGACGTGCCGGAAGGCCCGACCCTCATCATCGCCAACGAGTTCTTCGACGCCCTGCCGATCCGCCAGGTCCAGAAAACCAACCACGGCTGGTTCGAGCGGCTGGTGGACATCGACCCGGACTCCCGGAGCACAAACGATCCGCCCCGCTTCCGCTTCGTGCTGGAGGCCTTCGGCAGTTCCGGCGCGCGGCTGATCCCCGCGTCCCTGCGCGACGCGCCGGAGGGCAGCGTGGTGGAGGTCTCCCCCGCATCGCAGGCTGTGGCGCGGCTGATCGGGGAGCGGCTGGCCGCCCACCCCGGCGCGGCTCTGGTGATCGATTACGGCTACGCCCACGGCCCCGCGGTCGGCGACACCCTCCAGGCGCTGCGCAAGCACGCCTACGCCCCGGTGCTGGAGTCGCCCGGCGAGGCCGACCTGACCGCCCATGTGGACTTCGCCGCCATCGCCGCCGCCGCCCGCGAAGGTGGCTCCCAAGGCGGTGCGGACAGCTTCGGCCCCGTGGACCAGGGGGAATGGCTGGTGCGGCTGGGCATCCAGCCGCGCGCCGCCGCGCTGAAACGCAACGCCACGCCCAAGCAGGCCGCCGACATCGATTCCGCGCTCAACCGCTTGATTGCAAACGATCAAATGGGCACCCTGTTCAAGGTCCTCGCGCTCGCCTCCCCCGGATTGGGGAACCCGGCCGGGTTCGAGGCGCCCTAAAGCGGACGATCGTTCGCTTTGGCTTCACATGACCTCATCAGCCGGTCGGGCTTCGGCCGCAAGAGCGGCCGGGACCGCGGTCGCGGTCCAAGGCGGATCGCGATCCGCTTTGACGAAAGAGACCAGGTTTAAGAAAAGGGACGGGTCCGTGATCACGCTTGGTGCGCTGAACGACATCACCCACATTCGACACGCCTTCTTCACCCGCTCGGGCGGCGTCTCCACGGGGCTCTACGCCTCGCTCAACGTCGGATTCGGCTCCGGCGACGCGCCGGCCGCGGTGGCGGAGAATCGGGCGCGCGCCGCGGCACGGCTGGACGTGACGCCGGACCGGCTGGTCACCTGCTATCAGGTGCACAGCCCGACCTGCGTGGCCGTCACCGAACCCTGGTCGCCGGACAACGCGCCGCAGGCCGACGCCATGGCGACCGACGTGCCGGGCCTCGCGCTGGGCATCCTCACCGCCGACTGCGCGCCGGTGCTGTTCGCCGACGAGAAGGCCAAGGTGATCGGCGCCGCGCACGCCGGCTGGAAGGGGGCCAAGGGCGGCGTGCTGGAGGCGACCATCGCCCGCATGGTGGAGTTGGGCGCCAAGCCCGCGCGCATCGTCGCGGCCGTCGGCCCCTGCATCGCCCAGCGCTCCTACGAGGTTGGGCCGGAGTTCCCCGCCCCCTTCCTGGAGGAAGACCCGCGCAACCGCGATTATTTCGCCCCCGCGCGCCGGGACGGGCATTTCCTGTTCGACCTCGCCGGCTACGTCACGCGCCGCCTGGGCGATGCGGGCGTGGAGGTGATCCAGCGCTGTCCGAACGACACGGTGGTGGAGGAAGACCGCTTCTTCAGCTACCGCCGGTCCTGTCTGCGCGGCGAGAAGGATTACGGCCGCGGCCTGTCGGCCATCGTCCTTCAGGGTTGATCCCGGCTGGACCGATCACGCCCGGGCTGCCCCTTCCGGAACGGTTCGCATCACTGATTGATTGCAGCCGAACCCAAATCGGGTGAGAATGCGATCGCGGTGAACGCGTTTCGGAAGGGAGGCCGGCATGACGATTGACTGGCGCGACGAAATGGTTCTCGACAAAGGGGGCCTCGACGCGGACCACCGGCTTCAGCACGAACTGATCCGGCGCTTCGTCGCCCTTTCCGGCGAGGCATCCGACCGCGATCCGGCGCTGAAGGTGCTGGAGGAACTGCGCACCGTCTCCGCCCGCCATTTCCTGCGGGAGGAGCGCATCCAGGCCTCCATCCGCTATCCCCACCTGGAGGAGCACAAGGCGCAGCACCGCCGTCTGGCCACGCTGCTGGACGACATCATCGCCCAGGTGGACGCGCCCGAGTCGGCCTTCTCCTACGCCTATGTGAAAAGCAAGGCGGACGAGTTGCTTCAGTTCTGGTTCTTCGATCACTTCGCAAAGGCGGACCTGCGGTTGAAGCCGCACCTTGCGAAATTCGCCGTGCCGAAATTTGCCGAACCAAATTTTGCCGACGGCTGACGGCTTTGCCATGCGGGAATCGCAACGCCGGACCTCCACGACTTCTTGGGCGGTCCGTCATGGAACGTTTACATAGGCACGGCCCTTTGTTATGGTCCGCCGCGTTTTCAAGGGGCGGCGTCGGCGTAGCACTGACGGGCGCACCCGTAACTATTCCCTGCAGAGAGAGCCGACTGCGATGAAGGTGCTTGCCGGCAACAGCAACCGTCCGCTGGCCGAGGCCATCTCCACCTGTCTCGGCGTGCCGCTGACCAAAGCGAGCATCCGCCGGTTTTCGGACATGGAGGTGTTCGTCGAAATCCTGGAAAACGTGCGCGGCGAAGACGTGTTCGTGGTCCAGTCGACGTCGTTCCCGGCCAACGACAACCTGATGGAGCTGCTGGTCACCATCGACGCGCTGCGTCGCGGGTCGGCCCGGCGCATCACGGCGGTCCTCCCCTACTACGGCTACGCCCGCCAGGATCGCAAGACCGGCCCGCGCACGCCGATCTCGGCCAAGCTGGTCGC
>JAEZOA010000077.1 GCA_023441625.1 Bacillota bacterium | reverse complement strand
CTGCATGTTGTTCTGGACGCTTGGCGGCAATCAGGTCGGCAAAGGCGCGATCTCGGGATGGCGGGAAATCATCGTGCCGAGACTGGGAGAGATTGCACTGTGGCCGTTCGATGGAAGCTTGACCGAGCTCGCCAACAGAAAGCCAGTCATCCTTGCAGAAACTTATCCTGGTGACGTGTACCGTCAGATCGGCATGCCACGGAGTGGCTGGAGCAAGCGGCGTCAGGCAGACCGCACACGGATGGGGGAGAGGATTTTGCCTTGGCTTGCAGCGCGGCCGAACCTCGATACCGATCTGCTTCAGCCGTTCATCGACGATGGCTTCGGCTCGGACAAGTCAGGCGAGGATCGTTTCGATGCCGTGGTCGGACTGCTGGGGATGTTCGATGTCGTCGATGGGCGGCGCGGTGAAGGCATTCCGGCAATCGATGCCGTCCGCAAATGGGAGGGCTGGATCCTCGGACATCATCGCGATGATGTGACGTGACTTGAGATGTGGTGTGGCAAGTTGTCGGCAACTCACATCAAGTCTCCGGCAACCTGAAACAAATTGCGCTCATTTGATTCCGGACACAGGATTTTTGATTCGGAACTCGAATACGACGATTCATAAACGCCGTTCGCGGTCGAACAGGTCGTCTTGACCCGAGATAACGTGCCCGCAACTCGAAACAAATTGCGGTCATTTGATTCATTGTTCTGCGCCGCCGATTCAAAGTCCGAAATTTCCGATTCAGCCGAACAAAGCTTGCGCCGGCAGGCCGGTCCCCTGACCATTGAAGAGGGCGAGGATCGGGAGGAGCATCATGAACTTGAAGGCAGCAAGGCAGCGACAGAAGGCACTTCGCGACGCCAACAGAAGGGCGAAGCGGCCTGACCGAGATGATGTGGCTCGGGTGGCGCTGTTCTGGCTGATCCGGCGGGCGATCGAGAAGGGTCAGCAGATGGAGCTCGAGAAGTTCCAGAACAAGATCGTCTCGATGCTGACGGATCAGGGTTTCGATGAGCGCGAATGCGAGGTAGTGTTCGACGATCTCGTCGCCAAGTACCGGATGGGCGGCTCGCCGTTTCGCAGGAAAATCCACCTGATCTATCCCGACGGTCCCGACAAGGAGGTCTGAGCGCGTCCGTGTCCAGTTGGTCTGTTGTTACCGGATCGGCTTGCTCGACGAGGCCGAGGCCTAACGGCGTTTGCTTCCTTTACGACTTCTCCCCCCATTACTCCCGAAAACGCCGTTTGATTCTGAATCGGATTTCTGAAGATGCAGACGGCTCCAATCCTTCGTTAATCCGCTTCGCTTAGCTCGGCCGGCCCCTCGCACAGAGGGTCCGAGTAACGAACATGATGAAGTGAAATGACCAAGCTAACTGCAATCAAAACCTTCCAATGTAAGATCGACGCCTATTGCGAGCTGCGTCTCTCGACCGCCTTTTCTAGCGACGAAGCCGAAGCCCTCAAGGCCTACAAGCGGCGACTTATCGAGCGAAGGTGCGGACCACCCCGGACGGCAGGCCGCACCGAATGGGATGTCGTTGCTCGGATGACTGGGATCGATGCGCGATCGCTTGCTTCGCATCACCGTTTGATCGACCCTGGGTTTGACGCCATCATTCGTTGGAACAGGGACGGCGGGAAAACAGCCGGAGAGGAAGGGGCCTCCCGCAAGCCTCAAGGCGCGACAAGGGCAAATAAGGCCCCCGCCGAGAAGACGAAACCGACAGTCAAGCCCGCGCCTTCGAAGACGACACGTCCTCACCTTGCCTCAGCGGAGCGTAGGCCTGGCGTGAAAGTCGAGTTTCCAGAGCCCTTGTTTCGCGAGTGGGATGACCCCGCCGATTTCGCTGCCGCGCTCCTGCTTCACATGCGTCGCCACGGTGAGACCTACTGGGTTCTCTATTGATCGGTGGTGCGACCTGATGAGCTCATGGACAAGAATACGCTGCTGAGTTGGATCGAAGGCCGGCGTGTGCCGCGGAGCACTGATAGCTTCGACGTGCTTGGTCGTATCGAGCGCCGGTACCGCCTCCCGGAAGGCTATTTCAAAACGAAGCTGCCGCATCAGTCGCGATCGGCATCCGGGTTCAATCTCTCGGGCATCGAGCCTGCTGAGCGACGCAGGATCGCGTGGCATCTACCCGATGACTTCAATTTGCTTCCGTTCGCCAAGCGTGAGGAAATCCTCGATTGGGTCCGTCGCGTCATCATCAGCGGGTCGACGGATTATCGCAAGTTCCAGGCTGCCGCGGCGAAGCAGCGCTATGCCATCCGCTTTCCCGGCGTATCCTACGGTGGACGCGCGCCGCGAGATGGAAAGATCGTAGTCCCGGCGAACTATGAGGAGACTAGGATTGAGGATCCCGACCTCCTGTCCGGCGTCATCGATGCGCCGCCGACGCTTGCCATGGAGATGGCTGATTTGGTCCGCTTCAAGACATCCGCGCTGACCTCGATTGGATTTCAGCGAAACGGTGTCTGGGGTGAGGAAACCGCCTCCCAAAAGATCGAGCATCTCGGTCTGATGTTCGGTGCCTTGGCCGCATCCAAGACGGGGGAGATCAGGGGATATGGCGTGCCGGTCCGTCACCTGACCTTCGGGCTGCTCATCTTTCCGGGCGTATGGGACTGGTATCTGCAATGGCGAGAGAGCCGCCGGGGTTTTTATACGGCGTGGGAGGTCGACATGCTGCGGATCGCCCTGGCAATCACCAAGGAAAGCACCGGATGGCTTCGACAGCATCCGGAACTTCTGGCGCGCGTGCAGCCGATTGCCGGTCTCGTCTCGCAGAACGAAATCGATTATGCCCGGGAGGATTGGCATGGCGCTTGCGAGGATTTTCACAAACATGCCTCTCACCGTGTGAAGGAAATCCAGCGCATCGC
>JAEZOA010000051.1 GCA_023441625.1 Bacillota bacterium | reverse complement strand
AAGCTTTTCCATAAACAATTCCATTGAAATATCCATTGCCTCCACCCTCTTTTAAGTTATTTCCAGCAGGGATTTAGCCACCTTGAAATAGCCCCTTGCATTGGCGTAAATGGGGTCTTCGGAGAATCCAACTGGTAATCCTTCAAATAGGGGTAGTGGGAGCATCCGCGCAACCAGGGGCAAAGTAAATGTAAATCAATCCCAATCAAAGCAAATTGATTTTCCTTTTTATCTCTTCTCTTGATGGGTTGGTGTATATCAAAGTAGTATGGATGTTTGAATGTCCAGCTTGGCTTGCTACCTCATGTACTGATAATCCATTTTCGAGAGCATACGAACAGAAAAAATGTCTGAGAGTATGAGGTGTGATTTTATCACTATATTTATTGAAGATACGGTTAATCACAGTATTATTTACTTTACCAGATTCCCTACTTACAAAAAGGTATTCACTATCTTTATGCTTGTACGTTTCACGCTCCTTTAGATACTGTTTGATTGCAGTAACAATCTTATCATTAATTATAACAAGCCTTTGCTTTTTACCTTTACTATACCGGACTAAAACTTCTTTGGCCGGGAGATTTATATCTGTTAACTTTAAGCTTGTGGCCTCAGAAATGCGCATGCCGGAGTAGGCAAGTAATGTAACAAGTGCATAGTTTCTTTTACCTTCATTCTCCAAAACTTTCTGCCTGAAGCTTTCTATGTCTATTTTGGATACCACAGCGGGACTTGCATATTCTGTCTGTACTTTAATATAATCCTTTTTGAACAAAACTTGATCTGCTTGGCATTCCCTCTCTACAAGATACTCATTGAATTTTATGAGTGCTGCCAAAACTGTATTTATACTTTTGGCATTTAATTTTTTTACATTCATTAGGTAACTTTTATACTCAAGAACATTTTCACGGTATAATTTGGTAAAACCATAATTAAAACTAATTTCAAACCAACTCAAATAATCTTTAACATTTTTTGAATATGATTTTATGGTATTGGGACTTTTATCCTGTTGCTGTAGAAAAATTGTAAATTGATCAATCATGAATTATTCTCCATAAATTATATTGCACTGATAAAGCGACTGTCAGATATAAATTATTTTTCACTCAGTGATTAAATTGTATCTTAAAAAAGTGGTAAGTGCAATATAAATTATATTATATTGCATTCAATTTTGACAAAAATTTGGAGATACAAAAAGTATCTCCAAATTTCTAATCTGTCCCCATACTTTTCTTAAGCGGCTGCTCGATTCTTCCGTCTTTTTACCGAAGCAATGATTATTCCAGTAGCTGCTATTAGCACAAGTGTCAATATACCTCCAACAATACCTGAAACACTTGTTCCTGCATTGACAGCAGGCCATGCCTCTTCATTCGATTCACCGGCTTTAACTGTTTCTTCTTCCTTCTCACCTTTTTTAAACCCGTAATCCGGTAAAAATGCTGTCTTGTCCTGTATTTCAGATAATGTTTTATGAATTCCATCCGATGCTTCCAACTCTGCTGTACCGGCAGTCTTTTCCATAGACCATTCCAAACCGTCCGGATTCGCTGAAGCAAACCAGGAAAGAGCTCCGCCAACAATAATAACAGCAGTTACAAGCCCTATCAAAACTTTCTTCATGGACACATTTCCAAGTAATTTCCCAACAGCAGCATTTTCGATAATTTCAGGCCTTGCTTTCCATACAAATGTCACAACTGTTGCTGTCACAATTCCCTCAACCACTCCTATTGCAAGATGAATAGGCTGCATCATCAGTACAAATGCTCCAAAAGGCAATTCGGTCTTTCCAGATAAAAGAGTTTCAAGTACAACGCTGAAAGCTCCCATTTGAAGTCCAACTATTGCTGAAATCATAGATGCTGTAAAAATTTTCTTAGGATTAGTGCTTTTTCTTGTAAACCATTTATAAATTAACGGATATGCAATAAAGCACGTATAAAAGCCTAGATTAAATACATTACAACCATAAGCGAGTAGACCCCCATCTCCAAAAAACAGTGCCTGAATTAACAAAACAGACGCCATTGTCAGAAATCCTGCATACGGACCAAGCAATATTGCAAGAAGCATACCTCCTCCAAGATGTCCGCTCGAACCGGTTACCGGTATGGAAAAGTTAATCATTTGAGCCGCAAAAATAAAAGCTCCCATTACTCCCATTAAAGGAATTTTCTTTTCATCCAGATCATACTTGATTTTTTTAATTGAGTAAGCTGCAACTCCAACAGTAGCAGCCAGCATAGTTCCACCGACAATTGGTGATATCAGGCCGTCGGCCATATGCATATATATCATCCTCTCTAAAAAATAATAAACCCAAAAAAGAGCTTCTTCTAAAGCATCTTTTCTGGGTTCGTCCCAAAGTTTAATTATAAAACTATAAAATTAATAAGAAAGCCTTCATAGCTTTAATTTTCAAGAAGTAATATATCATAGGCTGTTTGTTTAGTCAATTGAATTTATCTTTAAAAAATTAGTGTTTGGTATTATTGGGTTGTCCTTTCGTTTACTATGTCCAGCATATTGTTGTTCTGCAAAAAAAACATTGACATCATATTTTTACTGTGATAAACTCCACAAGGAAAATAAAGTCAAGAAGGCTTTAGCTTATGTAATATCTATTTTCGGAATCAAACCATGAAGGGATGCTATTTGGAATAGCGCTTTTTATGGTTTTTTATTATGCTTGGAAAGAGGTGTAAATTATGTGTGGTATAAATATTGAAAGTCTTGTTACTCAGATTGTAGTTGCTGCTCTTGGTAACGAAAAATTTTTTGAAAACATGACGATGGAAGAGAAAGTAAAAGCAGTACCAGCACTATACAGTGCATTATACAATGAAATGCTTGAGCCTACTCATGCTCATAATCACGAACATGAACACAAGTAATACCGGGAAAACAGCCATAATAACCGGAGCTTCAAAGGGAATAGGACGTGCTGTTGCAGAATTATTTGCTCAAAATGGCTATAAAATAGTTATCAACTATTGCAAGTCTTTTGAAAAAGCTTTGGATTTGCATACTGTCCTTACTCAAAAGGGATCTGAAGCCATAATGTGCCAGGCCGATGTTACTCAACGTACACAGGTTGAAAATATGGTGCTGCAATGTTTATCCAACTTTGGGAGCATTGACGTCCTTGTGAATAATGCCGGAATAGCACAACAAAAGCTGTTTCAGGATATTTCAGATGGCGAATGGGATATTATGATGGACGTTAATGTAAAGGGTATGTTTAACTGCTGTCAAGCTGTTCTTCCCCATATGCTTAAAGTAAAAAGAGGCAAAATCATAAACATATCCTCTATATGGGGCATGGTTGGTGCTTCATGTGAGGTTCATTACTCAACAGCAAAGGCGGCAGTTATTGGATTTACCAAAGCTCTTGCAAAGGAACTGGGGCCTTCAAATATCAATGTGAATTGTATTGCTCCCGGAATTATTGCTACTGATATGTTATGCTCACTCTCTGAAGATGAAAAAGCTTATTTAAAGGATATGACACCAATTTCTAGGCTTGGTACAACCATTGATGTTGCGGGCTTAAGTTTATTTCTGGCATCAGAGCAAGCTGATTTTATAACAGGTCAGGTTTTAAGCCCTAATGGAGGGTTTGTTATATAAAGTAAATATATTCAATTTCTAGCCACGAAGGTTAAGGTTAATCGTAGAAAACGGTTGATTTTAATCTTCGTGGCTTTTTATTTTCAAACACCTATTGCAACCGGGAATTGATCTGTGTCTAAAGGGTAAGCAGGAAGAAGAAATAGAAAACATGGAGTGATTAAAAATGTGTGAAGCAAATGTGTATCTAATTGATGAAAAAGGCGATGAAAAATTGATTTTCGAAGCAGTTTATTCAATATCAGATTTCCTTGGAGGGCTAAAGACTCAAGACGAGCATTTTCTATTATTTGAGATTGATTTTCCTCGATAAGCTGTATTACTTTTTTATGTGCTGAAATATCTTTAAATACCATTATTGTACCAAAATACTCGTAACCAGCCAGGATAGGGTTAGCTTGAACCTCAAAATACTTGTTTCCATCTTCATAATTAACTAAAATTTCGATAGTTGAAGGATCACCATATTTTGATCTATTTAGTATCCCAAATATCGTTTTTCTTATATACTAAAGTAAACATTCCCGAAAGTGTATCATTTAGGGAAAGTTTCTTTTTGAAATTCAATAAATAAGCAATTTTGAGTACTGTAATTTGCTAGTAGTAAAATATCATTTATGGGAAAGTTGGTTATGGAATGGCATTACCACCTAAAAAAATCAAAAATATTGATCGCCGTAGCCGTGAATACTTGACTCCTAGCGAAATTGACAAGTTAATCAATTCTGCCAAGAGACTTGGACGCTACGGCCACCGAGACTCTACAATGATTTTAATGGCATATCGACATGGGTTGAGGGTTTCTGAGTTGGTTTCCATACGATGGTCTCAAATGGATTTAGAACAAGGATTGTTTAATGTAATTCGGCTTAAAAATGGTGCTTCTTGCACTCATCCATTGTTTGGCCCTGAACTAAGAGCTCTGAGAATGCTAAAACGTGAATATCCTGAAGGTGACTACATTTTTATGACAGAACGAAAAACACCGATAACCGATGCTACTTTTAGAAAGATACTTGCCAGAGCTGGCATGGAAGCTGATCTTGGCCTGCCTGTTCATCCACACATGCTGAGGCATTCAACCGGATATAAACTTGCAAATGATGGGCAAGATACTCGAACTATTCAGTTTTATCTGGGACATAAAAATATTCAGCACACGGTACGTTATACTGAACTTTCTTCAAACAGATTTAAAGGGTTTTGGAAGGATTAGACAATTTCAGAATTTTTGCGGGTTCCGGCTTACTACCCCTTAAAGGATCTGTTGCCGTGGTCTGATAAGATACCTGAAATATGCAAATCCAAGAAAAATAATATTTAAAACAGAGCCTTAATAATATATGGCTCTATTTTATTATGTCAATACACGATCGTTTTG
>JAEZOA010000166.1 GCA_023441625.1 Bacillota bacterium | reverse complement strand
GAAAGAAAATGTAAGGTGCCATATACGTTACTTCCGCTTCCAGTTGGAATAGATGCCACAGACAAATTTGTTATGGAGCTATCACAATTGTCAAATGAAGAGGTTCCCTATGAACTTGAGGAAGAGCGTGGACAATTAGTAGATATCATGCTCGATGCACATTTTTACTTCTATAATAAAACTGTAGCTATATTTGGAGATCCTGATACTGTGCTAGGTTTAACTCGAATGGTCCTTGAAATGGGTATGATTCCAAAGTATGTATTAACAGGTACACCTGGCGATAACTTTGTAAAATTAGCAGAAAAACTTTTCGAACAGTTTGGAGTTGAAAACTGTACTGCCAAGGCAGCTGGCGATTTATTTGAACTGCATCAATGGATTAAGAATGAAAAGGTTGATTTACTTATAGGAACTACATATGGAAAACAAATTGCAAAAGCAGAAGATATTCCGTTTGTTCGTGCAGGTTTTCCAGTTCTTGATAGGTACGCGCACTCGTATTTCCCAATCGTAGGCTATAAAGGTGCTATGAGAATGGTTGAAATGATTTCTAATGCTCTAATGGATAGGCAAGACAAGGATAGTGCAGATGAAAATTTTGAAATCGTGATGTAACTATTTTTAAAAAACAGCAATGGGGCTGTAATGCAGGGGATGTATACTCTGTATTACAGCTATTTTTATAAAAGGAGGGTCAGGGGTATGGAAGCAAAGATTTTAAATGAAAGAAAAGATTTTATTATAAATGGCGATAAAGGCAATAACGGCAGCTATACTAATAGCGACAGAATCAAATGCGATAGTGATAGTCTATCTGGTAGTGTAAGTCAACGTGCTTGTGTATATTGCGGAGCCAGAGTGGTTTTAAATCCAATTACAGATGCTTTCCATATTGTACATGGACCTATTGGCTGTGCTAGCTATACTTGGGATATTCGCGGCAGCCTTTCCAGTGGGAGTGACCTATACAGAAACAGTTTTTCAACCGATTTGAGTGAACAGGATATTGTTTTTGGTGGAGAAAAAAAGTTAACGGCAGCCATTGAAGAAATTATTGAAAAGCATCATCCTAAATTAATTTTTATATATGCAACCTGCATTGTGGGGGTTATTGGTGATGATGTAGAAGCCGTTTGTAGACAGGCTGAAAGGAAGTACGCTACTAGAGTTATTCCAGTCAAATCACCTGGCTTTTCAGGCAATAAGTCATATGGTTATAAGATGGCTTGTAATGCGCTTCTAGCTCTTATTAAGCCGCATAAAAATAAAGTAAAGTCCAACGGCGTTAATATTTTGGGAGACTTTAATCTCGCGGGTGAGATATGGATTATAAAAAATTATTTAAAGGAAATAGGAATACCTGTAGTTTCAACTATTACGGGGGACGCTAGCTATGAGACACTGATTAAAGCGCCAACTGCACGCCTGAATTTAGTACAGTGTGCAGGCTCGATGACTTACCTCGCAAAAAAGATGGAAGATGAAATGGAAATCCCATTTATTAAGGTCAGTTTTTATGGAGTTGAAGATACATCTGTATCATTAATTCGTATAGCTGAGGCGATTGGCATTGAGGAAAGTATTCAAAAGGCAAAGCTATTTACAAGCGTGGAAAAAAATAGACTGAAAAGTTCTTTAGATAAATATAAGAAAAATATCCAGGGTAAAAAAGCCGCAATTTATGTTGGTGGAGGCTTCAAGGCAATATCACTTATAAGACAGTTTAATGAAATGGGGATTGAAACCGTAGTAGTTGGAACACAAACAGGAAAAGCAGAGGATTATGAGCTTATTTCTAGCTTGGTAGGAAAGAATACAGTAATTTTAGATGATGCAAATCCAACCGAACTTGAAGCCTTTATGATAGAAAAGGGTGTAGATATTTTAGTGGGAGGAGTAAAGGAAAGACCCTTGGCCTATAAGCTAGGAATAGCTTTCTGTGATCACAACCACGAGAGAAAGCACGCTCTTGCTGGATATGAGGGGGTCATTAATTTCACAAAGGAAATCAATCTTTCTTTAAATAGCCCAGTTTGGGAATACGTCAGGGTATAAGTAAAGAAGGATTATAGAGAGCTTGCTTATCCCACTGATAAAAGACAAGGGTTAGGGTAGTTGCATAAAGCTTACAAAGCTACTGGTAAATGATGGGGGGAGTAGTATATGAGTAAAAACTTAGTAAATTTAAATGTAAACCCATGCAAAATGTGCATGCCAATGGGAATTGTAAGTGCTTTTTATGGAATAAAAAACTGTATGACCATACTTCATGGCTCACAAGGCTGTAGTACTTATATTAGACGTCACATGGCCACCCATTACAATGAGCCTGTAGACATTGCCTCCTCATCTTTGACAGAGAATGGGACTGTTTTTGGAGGAGAGAACAATTTAATTAAGGGATTAGAGAATATGATTGAATTGTATAATCCTAAAATAATAGGTATCGCAACCACCTGTCTTGCTGAAACAATTGGAGAGGATGTACCGAGAATTATTAATGACTTTTTTAATATTCATCCTGATATCAAAGTGAAAATTATACCTGTAGCTTCTGCAGGATATTCAGGAACGCAATATGAAGGATTTTTCAAAGCACTAAAAGCTATATTAGAAAATATCGAAATGAAGCCAGAGAAAAACAGTAAAGTAAATATTATTACAGGAAACATATCTCCAGCAGACACACGATACATAAAAGGATTACTTGCTTCAATGAATATTGATTATATTTTACTTCCAGATATCTCTGAGAATTTGGATGGTCAGCATACAGAAGTTTATAATAGATTGCCAGCCGGCGGAACAGCTATTGAAGATATTTCATTGATGGGAGGAGCAAGACTTACAATTGAACTTTCTTCATTTGTAAAGGAGGAGAACTCTCCAGGACATTATTTAAATGTTACTTATGGAGTGCCTCTAGTTAGATGTAATTTACCCATGGGTATCCGTGATAATGATGCTTTAATAACTGAGCTTGAGAGAGCAGGAGGAAAAAAGTCAGAAGAACAAATGAAAGAGCGTGGACGATATTTAGATGCTATGATTGATTCTCATAAATATAATGCTGACGGCAGAGCTATTATATTTGGAGAACCTGATTTTGTATATTCAACAACCCGTTTATGTGTTGAAAATGGTGTGCTGCCAGTTTTAGTTTCAACAGGTTCTAAGTGTAGCTCCTTGCAAAAAGTGCTTGAAAGTGAAATACAGAAGGTTGCAGACTTCCTGTGTGTAAATGAGTTCAAGATTTTAGATAACTGTGACTTTGACACAATTGAAAAATATGCACTTAAATTAGGTGCAAATATAATGATAGGTAGTTCAGATGGTAGAAGGCTTGAAGCAAAATTCAAGCTCCCACTTGTTAGATGTACTTTCCCTATTCATGACCAAGTTGGAGGACAGCGTGTAAGAATGCTTGGTTATGACGGTTCTCTTATATTACTTGATAGAATAACCAATACCTTACTAAGTCAAAAAGAACATAAATTTAGAAGCCAATTATATGAAAAGTATTATACTGATGAAAAGCTTGACGTAGAAGCTAATGCAAATAAAAACATCATTGGTAAGGATGTGATAAAAATGAATGTGGTAGATAGAAAAGCTGATAATGAGAAAAAGACTAAAACCCATCCTTGTTTTAATGGGTGTGGTAGTGAATATGCAAGAATGCATCTTCCTATAGCACCGAAATGTAATATCCAATGTAATTACTGTGTAAGGAAGTTTGATTGCCCAAATGAAAGTAGGCCTGGTGTAACAACGGAGGTATTAAAGCCAGAGGAAGCCTATCAAAAGTACAAGATGGTGAAGGAAAGGATACCAAATTTAAAGGTGGTTGGAATTGCAGGCCCTGGAGATTCCTTAGCTGAATTTGACAATACAAAAAAGACCTTGAACTTAATTAGAAAAGATGATCCAAATATCACCTTCTGCTTATCAACAAATGGACTATTACTTCCTCTTTATGCAGATGAGTTAGTAGAACTAGGAGTATCCCATGTTACAGTTACTGTTAATTCAGTAAACGCCACTATTGGGGCAAAAATATATAATCATGTTGACTATATGGGACACAGATACTTTGGGGAAGTTGGTGCTGCTATTCTCATGGCAAACCAGTTGGCAGGAATTAAGAGATTGACTTCACATGGGATTATTTGCAAAGTAAATATTGTAATGCTTAAGGGTATAAATGAGTATCACATTCCTACCATTGTAGAAAGGGCAAAAGAATTGGGCTGTGAAATTACTAATATTATGCAGCTGATTCCTGTGGCAGGAAGCGCTTTTGAAAATATGCCACTAACTAGCAATAAAGAAATTATGGATATGAGGAAGCGTTGTGAAGTAACTTTGAAGCAAATGTACCATTGCCATCAATGCCGAGCAGACGCAATTGGAACACTAGATAATGATCAATCAATTAACTTTAGAGGCTGTTCTGGTTCGGGAGAAATTGAAGAGAGAGAGGCTGGAAAAGAGAAATCGTTATTATTCGCAGTTTCCTCAAAGAGTGGAATATTGGTAGACCAACATTTCGGTCATGCAAATGATTTTTATATATATGAGTACAAGAATAAAAGAATTCAGTTTAAAGAGAGAAGAAGTGTAACGAAGTATTGTGAAGGCTCTGATAGCTGTGATGGAATGGGAGGAAATGAAGGTAAAATGGAAGCTATTCTCGAAACTGTAAAGGATTGTAGTGGAGTTTTGTCCATGCGAATAGGTGAAGCTCCAAAACAGAAGCTTAAGGAGAAATCAATTGAAACCTTTACGACTTATGACACAATAGAAGATGCAGTGAAGCTAGCAATAGAGATGCTTAATGTATAAGTAAGTAATTTCTGGATTGGCGGAGAATCTTACGCCATCTAATATTAATGGAAAAGAGGTTATAATTATGGTGAGCCCAAAATATCATGTATTCGTATGTGCAAGCTGTAGAATAAATGGCACGCAAAAAGGGTTTTGTCATTCCAAGGGAAGTGTTGATTTAATACAAAGGTTCATAGAGGAAATTGATGATAAAGATATGACAGGTGAAGTGATGGTGACCAATACAGGCTGCTTCGGAATTTGTGACAAAGGACCAGTTGTTGTAATTTATCCTGAGGGTACCTGGTATGGTAATGTATCTGAGGAAGATGTTGAGGTTATTGTGGAAAGACATCTGGCAGGGGGCGAAAAGGTAAAAGAGCTATTAATATAAACGATTTAAGCTTCCTTCAGATTTTATTAACATAAGTAATGTTGGCTTGCCAACTTGTGTTGTTTAATAAGCCAGCAATTAAAGGGGGAGGGCTCTTATGGTCAGAATTACAGATGTAACGCTATGCTCGCTAAATAATAAGGCTACCCAAAAAAGAAAATTGTTGGAGTTGTATCAATTACTATTAAAGACAGGAATTAATTTTATAGAAATTACTGTACCTATATTTAAAATGTTTGCAGAAAAAATAGATCAAAATAAAACTATTTTAAGGGTTCAGGATCCAACAGAGATAAAGTATTATCCTGGTTTTGCCAAATATATTTGTCGATATAGTGGATTTGCTGCCCACGCAGGAGCTATATCCGAAATTCAGATTAATGATATCAGAGAAATTAACTTGATGAAAAAATTTTCTGAATATCAAGACATTAGAATTGTTGGACTTGATGATTTAATGCAACATGATTACTTAGCTGCATTTGATAATATAAAAAGAGTGAATAATCACCGCATTGAGCTATGTCCTCAAAACAGCTGCTATTGTGCTAGTGCACTGGCTACTGAATGGATATTAAGTGGTGGGGACGATATAGTAGTCAGTTTTTCGGGAAGTGGAGGTTTTGCTGCTTTGGAAGAAGTGATAATGGCACTTCGTATTACTAAGCACCACAAACCTAATTTAGATTTGTCAGTATTTGTACAGATAAGAAATTTGTACGAAGAATTAACTGGTCAAAATATTCCTAAAAATAAGGCAGTAATCGGTAATGGTATTTTTGAGGTTGAATCGGGTATTCATGTTGATGGAATATTTAAAAATGGATCAAATTACGAGCCCTTTGAACCATCTGTGGTTGGGATGGAAAGAAAAATAATTATCGGTAAGCATTCGGGCACAACAACAATGGAAATTAAGCTTAAAGAGTATGATATTGTGTTCCCACCGGATATGCTTATGGAACTCTTAAGTTCCGTACAGAATGAGAGCATTAGGTTAGGAAGAAGTATAACCGATCAGGAATTTGTCATGCTAGCCGAGGGAGGGCTAACTCACTAAACTATGTGTTAGTATTATCTGATATAGCCTTTTTTTCCACTTATTTTATCGGAAGGTAAGCTTTGTTACCTCACAAGGATAAGAACTCTAATTTACTCATATTACGAAAGGTTGGGATTTATTATGAAGAATAAGAAATATTTGATAGATACAACCCTCCGTGATGGGGAGCAAAGTCCAGGTTTTGCATTTAATATGGATGAAAAGGTGAAGCTTGCTCTGTTAATGGACGGAGCAGGTATATATCAAATTGAGGCCGGAGTTCCAGCAATGGGAAAGTATGAAAAGGATGTTATTTGTAAAATTATGAGTGGCAGAAGAAGGGCGAGAATATCAACCTGGAACAGAATGAAAAAAGAGGATATTGAACATTCCTTTGACTGCCGCCCAGATATTATTCATATAAGTGCACCTGTATCCTATGTACACATCTATTCTAAACTAAAAAAAAACAAGGTTTGGCTGCAGAGAAATTTACAGGAGTGCGTTAGTTTTGCATTAGACAAAGGCTATATAGTTACAGTTGGACTAGAGGATGCTTCACGAGCAGATATTACGTTTATAATAAGTATTGCCAATACTTTAAAGACTATGGGGGTTGCAAGTATTCGGTTTGCGGATACGGTTGGGGTTTTGACTCCGTCAAGAGCATCCCAAGCTATACGTGAGATTATTAGCAATACAGGAATTACTATAGGTATTCACGCTCACAATGATTTTGGTATGGCAGTTGCAAATTCCTTAGAAGCTGCAAAAGCTGGGGCGCAGTTTATAGATACGACCCTTTTTGGAATTGGTGAACGTGCTGGAAATTGTGACCTAAATCAATTTGTTACAGTGGCAGAAAAAATATTTGATATTGGACTTAATCATATAGATGCCAATATTTTAAGGGAAAAAGCAAGTGAGATTCTTTTTAAATAAATTGTAACTCACAAGAATGAAGGGGATTAGCGTGAAAAATAGAAGATACAAAACAAAAATAAACCGCGACCTCCATGTAATTTTTTCATTACTATTTGAGCCCAAATGTGGGCATGGAGGTTAGCGTGAAAAATAGAAGATACAAAACAAAAATAAACCGCGACCTCCATGTGATTTTTTCATTACTATTTAAGCCCAAATGTGGGCATGGAGGTTAGCGTGAAAAATAGAAGATACAAAACAAAAATAAACCGCGACCTCCATGTAATTTTTTCATTACTATTTGAGCCCAAATGTGGGC
>JAEZOA010000080.1 GCA_023441625.1 Bacillota bacterium | reverse complement strand
ATTAATTTTGACATAGAAAACTCCTTTCAAATGCAGGCAAGGTACCAACTTAATTCTACAGGAATTTGATGCAAGACTAAAATCTATTTTGTTATATTAAAAGTGGAATTTACTTTTTCATTCAAGGCACAAGACATTTTTATCTAAATAAAATTTAAAAAAGCTTGCAGTCAATGGCTTTTATATGTTAAAATAGTTATTGCTTTGATATCGATTAGAGAGTAACTAGAATTCTCCATAACTCGAAGGAGGTGTTATATATGGCAAAGTGTGAAGTATGCAGTAAGGCTACTGTATTTGGTAATAATCGAAGCCATGCGTTAAATGCTACTAGCCGTACATGGAAACCAAATGTTAGAAAAATAAAGATAATTGATAATGGCACACCAAAATCAATTAGCATATGCACAAGGTGTCTTCGTTCAAACAAAGTTACCAGAGCTAACTAATTAAATTGATTTGATCTAAGTTAATTACTTTAAAATAAAAAAGCGTTTACAACACGCTTTTTTATTTTTCCAATTTATCTTTATTGTTTTAGCAATCTTATCTAATCAGATGGATATAGTATTCCATCAAAGTTTTTTAACTAATTCTAAACACCTTTTTTAATATACTTCCAAAAAATTTTGGCACTTTAACTACTACTATTCTCATAAATTATACTCCCCCCAAAGATAGCTCCTCACTATCTATCATATTCTTTAGAATTAAATTTCGTGATACTAATTTAAAATTCTTTTTATTTCTTTGTCTAAAAAAATGAGTTCGAGAATAAATATATATTGAATATGCTAAAAGCACATATTAAAGGAGCCTAATCCAATGTATATAATTTCAATTGATAATTATAAAAGAAAATTGCTATTTTTATTTTTAATGCTAGTGTTATTGATACTAATAATTATTGGAACAGGATTACTTATAAATAATGCTGTTAAATATACTGTTAACTTTAATGACAATATTTCCATTTCTTATCCTGCTACTTATACTATTTCAAACGTTTACTCAAAAGCTGATAACTCTGCACCCTATTTACAAGCTAGCAATACTAGTTATAAAAGCTATATAAATTATAAATCCATTGATGAAGGAATTGAATTTAGCTATCCTTCTATTTTTAAGATAAATAGCAAAACCTTTCCAGGAAGTGAGATAGTATTTCATCTTGATTTTCAAAACAAAAAGGAGAAATTGAAATCTGGCTTTGTTCAGGTATGGAATTTACCATATTCATTGGAAAAATTTCTTGAAAACTCTAAACAAACTGCAATGGAAGATTTTATTAACTTTTCGTCTAAAAAAATTAAGGTAAATAATCTTGAAGGCTACTTTTGGGAATATGACGTCAGTCGTGCTTCAGGAAATTATAAAGCATTAGAAGTTTTTTTATCTAAGGGCTCAAAAATGTATAGAATTAGCTACTTTATTCCAGAAAAATTGTATGGTAAAGATGAATACGAAATGTATTGGAAAATGGTAGATTCATTAAAAATCAAATAAATTGCTGAATATATTACTCATTGGACCCAATATACTCAGCAAGCCTTATACAATTTCTTCCATTCCCCTTAGCCTTGTAAAGAGCATTATCAGCATCCCTTATAAGCTCAACCGTATTTGAGGAGGTCTCAGGGAAGGATGCCATTCCAAAACTAGCAGTAACCGAAGATGAAACAAGATTATCAGTAACAACGTTATTAGAAATCTTAAGTCGTAAGGACTCGATTTTTTCAAATGCTTCGTGCAGCGTTGTACGCGGTAAAATAATTACAAATTCTTCTCCTCCAAACCTAGCAACTGTGTCTGTAGACCTCATATTAGTTTTAATAGTTTGAGCAACACTTTTTAAAACAACATCACCAAATAAATGTCCATATGTATCGTTAAATTTCTTGAAAAAGTCAATATCTAATATTACTAAGGTTAAGTTATAGCCTAAATCCTTAGCTAACTTTAATTCACTTTCAAATTTTTGATGGAAGTATACTCTATTATATACATTAGTCAGACCATCAATAGTAGCTAACTCCTGCATATTAGCGTACAACTCAGCATTTTCAATTGCCATACTTATGGTCTTGCAAATTGTTGTTACAAGATAAAGATTTTCTTCACTAAATGCATTCTTACTTTTATGTTCTATATGAATAAGTCCAAACTTTCTAGATTTAGAAATTAAAGGAATAGTTATAAATGAACCAATCTCACGGTGTTTAATAAAATCATAGTTATCTGGAGTAACCAAATTCTCAAGTATTGGATTACCGCCTTCTAATATGTCAAGTAATACCTTACAATTAATATTGTCATTTAATATTGCCAAATCTTCTTTGTTTTGAATATTTGTAAAATGAATCTTCAATCTATTCTTTTTTTGGTCAAATAGCGCAATCGTCGAATAGTTTACTCCCATTACGCCTATTATCACATCATTAACAAACTTAAGTAGCTCACTAATGTCAAAAATTGAACCAATAGCCTCACTAATCTGCTGCAAAGTATAGAATTCAGCAATACTTGACGTAAGTCTTGTATTTGTATCCTCAAGTTTATGATTAGAATCTTTAAGCTTATCATATTGATCCTTAATTTCATTTTGAGCTGCTTCAAGCTGCTCGTATTTCTCACCTAGTTCGCTAACTAATCTGGAATTCTCCTGACTGTTTTTTACCATTGACTGCCCAACAGATGATGCAGTTTTAATCATAGTAATCAAAATCACATATGCCCAGAACATTGTAAATAAAGCATCCTGTAGCTCTGAAGCATTTTGATTGAGCTCAAAAGCTTTTAAAAAAATGCATGCCATTTTAATTATTGCACTAAGGGCCAGCAATAGGTAGCTTCTTATTCCTTTATTAAAAAGTCCAACAAAAATCAGAGGAATAGCTAGCAATAAATACTCTAAACCATCATTAAAAGAAACCATGAACACGGAAAGTAAAATTACTTCAGTGATTCTAAACAGATTAAAATATTTATCAGAATAAAGGCTGTTATGATAAACAATCCAAGTTTTAAATCCATTATATATAATGCACAAAACAAGAAATAATATATAACTATGCTGTAATATTTCATTATCAGGTCTATTTATTGCATATAAAACTACGATTGAAACAAATAATAGTACAATAAATAACCAACTTACTAAGCATATAATCTTTTCATACTTTTCTGTTTTAATCATAATTATATCCACGCCCCGCATTTGGCACAAAACTCCATTAAAGTACTAGCATGGACTCGGTCCCCCTTATTTACTTATTTGGTTCTTTAAACCTTCCCCATGAATCACATACACTACATACAGTAGTCTTACTAGTCTAACATACCCAGATTCAATAGTCCAGTATACCTAGTTATATAAGCATTTGTACCTACTTATATACCTATATTTTGAATTTATCCCAAAAAACTTCAATAACATCACCACAGTTTATATTATCCGTAAAATTCGCTGGGCTTCCATTAAGCTTCAGTACAATATTCCCTTTTGGGATAGTTAAATCAAAATCGATGTAACTAAATATATCTACAAAAATATACTGCTTATTTTCATTAAGAACAACTCTATCTCCATTAACAGTTATAAAAAACTCGTTACTTGAAGGTTCTGTACTTATTTTAATATTATCTGATAATAGGTTGTTCTCATGCGAATCAATACAATAATCTGCTTTAATTACGTTATCAATGGTATAATAATGCAAATTATCATTATTTTGAAGTTCATAGTCAAAATTTCTCTTTTCACCATTAACCAACAACTCATTTTCTTGTAAATCAAGTTCAAAGTTTTGTATAAATTCGCTTAACAGAATTACTTCGTCAATTAAAACAATATCATCCTCATTAATATAGGTTGATTTTGTTAGCGTTTTTCCATTTATTGTTACTGTTGGAATAAGTTTAATTTCTTCCCCATTAAGACTAACCGAAATTCCATTTGAATTTTTAATGTAGTCACTAACAAGCTTTTTAGCATCATTACCATTTCGGGCCGGAATCACATTTATAGAGTCGCCAACATTTATATATGTATCTAAACTGGCTTGTGATCCATTAACTGTAATTTCAGCAGCCTCACCATGTTCACCCTTGATTGTCATTTGCTTGCCATTGAGAGTAAACCTTAACGTCTTACCAGTTCTGGCAATTAACATATCAGGATTATAGCCTATTAATATCAAGGCATCTGCAACACTGAGTTTTTTAGAATTAAAAAGACGAACCTTTTCACCATTTACTGTTACAGACAAAAAGTCTTGTCCCTGTTGTGTATAAGCCATCATAGCTATTCCAAATGGAGTTATTGATTCAGGTCCAGATAGTTTTCGAATTTTAGTCTTAATATTCTGTATAACATCTCTCCCTCTTACAGCAACCCTATCAGCCTGAAGCCCCACGCCCTGCGCAATTTTATCAGTAAGACCAGGAATCTGACTCCCTCCGCCAATGAGGAATACAGCATTTGGTGCTTTCTGATTAAATTCTAGAATTTTATCAGATATACTGTTTGCCAATAAATCAATAGTAGGCTGTAAAATTTCTAGGGTTTGCTTATTGCTTATCTCTTTCTTTTTACCAAGAATGTCTGTAAATTTAATAATTTCAGTACCTGAGGATATTGAAATTTTTATCTTTTCAGCTGTGTTAAAATCAACAAGAAACTCCTGGGCAATTTTCTCTGTGATTTCATCTCCTGCAATAGGCACCATTCCATAGGCAATAACTGAGCCTTCTTTTGTAATAGCTATATCTGACGTTCCAGCTCCAATATCAACTAACACTAAATTTAGGAGTCTCAGATCTTTGGGAATAGTAACACTGATTGCTGCAATAGGTTCAAGAGTTAGGCTAATTACCTTAAGTCCTACCTTTTCCATAACAGTATACAAGCTATCCACAACTACATGAGGTAAAAAAGTAGCTAATACCTCAACTCCTATTTTCTTTCCCTTGTGTCCAACTAATGAAGAAATAACAAATCCATTTAGAAAATAATTTACAACACTATATCCCACACAGTAGAAAGGTAACTTTTCTTCCTTAAAAATCTCGTTATCAAGCTTCACTTGAGCATTTTGTACAGCGTCTACTTCAAGGCTTCCTACAATTTCTGCAGTAATTTCACGCCCCTGTTCAACATCATACTCTAATTTAACCTGACTTGTACGCAATACCCTTCCAGCTGCTGCAATAGCCACCTTTGTTAAAGTAAACCCAAGTAAATTTTCTAATCTATTTTTTAATTCCCCTATTACTTCAGCCACCTTATTAATATCATGGATTTGACCATCCAACATAGCGCGACTCTTATGCTCAATAATTTCTGCTGCAAGAACTTTAAAGGTCTCTTTTTCGTAATAACCAACCACACCAACAACAGTTCTTGTACCTATATCAAGGGCAAATAATAAATCTTCAATATTATAATTAATTTTTACTTCTTTTTTAACTTTCTTTGCGTTTTGTTCTTTAATTTGGTTTCGATTTGTTTTTTGTGTATCAGTCATGTACTACCTCCTGAATATAGTAGTTACAGCCACTTATTTTACGTAATAATTACAAAAATGTTTGATTTCACAACTCTGACATTCAGGTTTTCTTGCTTTACAAATTTCTCTGCCATGAAATACCAGCTGATGACAGAAGTCAGCCCATCTGTTTTTAGGTATAATTTTTTGAAGATCATATTCAATCTTTTCAGGATCTTCATTTTTACTAAGTCCAATTCGATTAGACAGTCTTTTAGCATGAGTATCTATAACAAGTCCTTGAATTCCATAAATCTCATAAAGTACAAGATTTGCAGTCTTACGTCCAACACCAGGAAGCTTAAGCATTTCTTCCATTTTGTCTGGAATTATTCCATGGTATAGCTCTATTAGCATTTTACAGCAGCCTATTATATTCTTTGCCTTATTTCTATAAAAGCCAGTAGATTTTATTGCTTCTTCTAGTTCGCTAATATCAGCATTTGCAAAATCTTCTACAGCTTTATATTTAGCATATAAACTCTTAGCAACCAGGTTAACCCTTGCATCGGTACACTGAGCTGATAGCTGTGTTGATATTAGCAGCTGCAATGGACTGCTGTATTCCAAAGAACACTGAGCATTAGGATATATCTGGTCAAAAATTTCAATAATTCGTATTGCTTTTTCTTTTTTATTCATTATTAATCCTCTTAGTTTTTTTATCAACTGCAAGATTATAAAGTTCAAGATATGCTAAGCTTGGCTTTTTCCAAGAATAATCACTCTCAAGAGCTCTCAAAACAAGCTCCTCCCATATTTCCGGTTTATTCTTATATAACTTAATGGCTCTCTCAAGAGCATTCTTAAATTGACGTACTGAGAACTCATTAAAAGAAAATCCATTACCAATAGCATTATTCTCATCATAGTCAATAATTGTTTCTGCCAATCCTCCTGTAGCTCTAACCACAGGTATTGTTCCATATCTAAGGCTAATTATCTGTCCTAAACCGCACGGTTCAAATCTTGATGGCATCAGAAATAAATCGCTTGAGGAGTATATTTTTTTTGCTAAATCAGTATTAAAATCGAAAATAGCAACAACATTATTGGGGTATTTTTCTTGTAATTTAGTAAAAGCTTTATGATAATAATCATCCCCAAGCCCCAAAACAACTAATTGCACATTTTCCTTTTCAATAAAGTCATCTATAGAGCCAAGTACTAGTTCTAGTCCCTTTTGTCCTGTTAGTCTTGTTACAATCCCCATGAGCGGAGCTTGACTTATTGATAAATTAAATTCCTTTTGAAATGCCTGTTTATTTTTAATCTTTAGCTTCGAGCAGCCCTTGTCATAATTTACATATAAACAACTATCTTTACTTGGATCAAATTCATTATAAGAAATACCATTAACAATTCCAAAAAGGTCTTTACTCCTTTTAAGTAAAACACCCTCCATTTTTTCACCATATGCTGGAGTAAGTATCTCCTGAGCATATTGCTTGCTTACAGTATTTATTACATCAGCATAAACAAGTCCACATTTCATAAAACTAAACATTCCATAGAACTCAGCTTTTTCAGATACAAAATAGCCTTCTTCCAAATTCAAAAAACCAGTGACATCTGACCCAAAATTACCTTGATATTCTAAATTATGAACTGTATAAACAGTAGCAATATCCTTATAAAAATCCAATTTTGAATACTTCTCTTTTAGCATCAAACAAATAGGTCCAGTATGCCAGTCATTACAATGAATAATATCTGGTTTAAAATTAATGGCAGGCAACATCTCAAGTGCAGCCTTACATAATAATATAAACCTTTGAGCATCATCATTATAGCAATATATACCATTTCTATTGAAATAATTATAGTTCTCAATAAAGTAAACTGGAATTTCTTTATTGTCAGCATCGTAAATGGTACTTTCTTTAATTACACAGGTTTCTTTTCTATCCCCCATTTCCACTGGAAAGTCAGAAACATATTTCGCTTCTACATCTATAACTCCATACTTTGGCATTACTACTCTTACATCATATCCTAGTATCGATAACTCCTTAGGCAATGAACCTGCAACATCAGCTAATCCACCCGTCTTAGCAAAGGGGTCAACTTCAGCAGATACAAAAAGCACTTTGGGTTTTATTTTTGAAAATTTCACAAATTACCTCCAAGGTACAATATTAATATAATTTTTTTATTTAATTATTTACTAATTCTCTAATCATTTTTATAAACGCATCTGATATTTTTGGATCAAACTGAATACCCTTACATCTTTCGATTTCATCAATAGCAAGCTCCATTGGCATTCCCTTACGATATGTTCTATCACTAGTCATAGCATCAAAAGCATCTGCAATACACAGTATTCTACCTAAAAGACTTATCTCCTCACCCTTAAGCTTATTGGGATAACCTGAGCCATTATACATTTCATGATGCTCTAGTATAGCTCTAAGTCCCTTCCCTAAAAAGTTAACATTCTTTAAAATATTATACGATATTTGAGGGTGTTTCTTTATCTCCTCATACTCTTGATCAGAGAGTTTTTCTGATTTATTTAATATTCTTGCAGATATACCAATTTTCCCAATATCATGCAAAATTGCAGCATATCTAAGATCCTTAATTGTATCATCATCTAATTCAAGTTTGGTAGCAATTTCACAAGAAATTTCCATAACCCTCTGGCAGTGGCCACTAGTATATGAGTCTTTCGCTTCTATTGCATTTACCAATGACATAACTGTTTGTATATATCCTGTATTTAAGCTTTCAGAGTATTCTAGGAGCTCTTCGTTTTTATGCTTGAGCTCTTGCTTTGCCTTATTAAGATTATCTATGTTGGCATTAAGGTCATCGTTAACAGCTGCTGTTTCTTCATATAAAGCTTCTATTTCCTGCTTTTGTGCATATACACTTGAAAACAACTCAGCCTTGTCAATAGCAACTGCAGCATAATTTGCTATGCTCTTTAAAAAAGTAAAGTTTACATTTTTTAAGGAATTTTTTTTCGGTGTCTCTACAAATATAACACCTAATTGCTCATTTGAAATACTTAAAGGTATAGCAATTTTATCTCCATATATTCCCCTCTTCTGTAATAGAATATTACAATTAACTACAACTGAATTGGTATTGAAGCACTTGGTTATAACAGATTCAACATCAAAGAACTTACCGACTTCTCCAAAGAGCTGATCTCCAAATTCATATTTACAATAAATATCTTTTGAATCAATATCTTTGAAGCAAACTAAGCATCTATCGCAATCAGTAAATTTTTTGTAAACTTCAAAAATATATTCAACAATATCATCTATATCTATTGAAGAGTTAAACTTCTCAGATGTTACTCGAAGAACTTCTAGTTCATCCTGCTTTTGCTTTAATAATTTTAACGTTTTTTTAGTATTCTTTTCATTAACATGATATGAGTATCTTGTATGTCTTTGTAACATATTTTCATATTTTTTAATAATTCTTTTCCCTTTACTTCTTCTTTTAATATTAACTTTTATAAAAATAATTAATTCGTAACCTTCTTGCAACAAAAAAAACAAACCTAATAGGATGCTAATATATATATATATATTTAATTGTTTTGTATATCCATAAATAAATAGTGGGACAGCCAATATTACTGCTATAAATCTAGCTATATAAACATAAAAATTACAAAAATTCATGGATTCCTCCGTCTGAGTTAATTAAAACATGTAGTATTTTTTACCACATATCTAATTTTAAAGTTTTTTTGTAATATTAGCAATATAAATAGTGTTTTTTCTGCAAAATTTTAGATAAATAGGTAAAAAGGATACAACAAATATTATGTTGTACCCTTTAAATCATTTTATTTAGTTTCACCCAATTTAACCTGTACTGTTAATGTCTTCTTTGTATCATCTCTATACAACTCAACTTCAACAACATCCCCAGCTTTAAATTTATTTTTTTCACTCTCTAAGTCATCAAATGAAGTAACGGTTACTTTGTTAAACTTTGTAATTATGTCTAATGCTTTAATACCGGCCTTTTGAGCTGGTCCTAAAATTTCTACATCATTCACAAATACTCCTATTGGCAAATTATGAGTTTTTGCAAATTCCTCATTATAATTCGTACCTACAGTTATCCCTAAATATGGCTTTGAGATATAAGTATTCTTAATTAATTCATCAGATATTCTTTTCGCATCATTTACTGGAATTGCAAAGCCTAAGCCTTCAAAACCAGTAGCTACCATTTTAATAGTGTTGACTCCAATTAACTGACCTTTGATGTTTACAAGTGCACCGCCACTGTTTCCAGGATTAATAGCTGCATCAGTCTGAACTAGCTTAATCTTTCTACCTCCATCAAGCTGAACTGTTCTGTTTAGTCCACTTATAACACCTGATGTTAAAGAGCCCATATATTCAAGTCCGCCCGGATTACCAAATGCAATTGCAGGTTCACCAACCTTTAATGAGTCTGAGTCTCCAAATTCTATTACAGTAAGATTTGTTTCATTAATTTTTAAAACTGCTAAATCAGCTTTTGAATCATAACCCTTTATAGTCGCAGTATAAGGTTTATCTATTTTATTAGCAAGATACACCTCTATTTGGGCACCTTTTCTTATATCCCTAGTCTTGTCATTCAATGCGTTTTCTATAACATGATGATTTGTTAGAATATAACCATCTGAGCTTATGACTATACCTGACCCTTCACCACCATCTGTCGATTCTCCAAAAAATTCATTTGTAATTTGATACTTAGTCCTAATTCCCACAACAGAAGGTCCAACTTTTTCAGCCACACTTGTTACTGCTGATTCCCCTGACTGAACTATTTCAATCTTTTTCATCTCACTGATGTTTGAACCAGTATTATTAGTATTATTAGAAGCAGAGTCTTCTATTCCAAAAAAACTCTTTAGCTGCGGCTGCACAATTGGTCCAATGCCAAGAATCATTATAGATAAAATAGAACCTCCGATTATTGCACTTACTAATGAAACTAAAATATATTTCCAGGCATCAGATTTTTTATTGTTTGTTTTTCTGTAGTTCTCTTTATAATAGTTATTATTAATACCATTAAACCCTTGATTTCCACCGTTATTAATATTCGGCAATTGCCAATTTTTTTGGGTTTCACTATTATTTTCTACATTATTAAAATTAACATCCTTTGATTCTATCTTTTCATCTTGATTAGATTCTATCTTTTCATCTTGATTAGCTTCTTCACTTTTCACGGTATATTGAGCTATGTCTTCGCTTTGTACAGTAAAGTCATTTTGAACTATATCTTCATTTTTAATTGTACAATCACTATGGATAACATCATTACTCTGAGCTTCTCCATGAGTATTTTCGCCTTCTTGTGTTTCTTGATTATTATTAGATTCCATGGGTTGTTCATTTATTTCATCTTTTTGTTGAGTCATAATAGCTCTCCTTTCACTTTTTATACATCTTATTGTAATAGAGTTTCTTTATTAAATTATGAACAAAATGTTAATCTTCAATATTACTCTTAAAATAGTCCAAAGTGAATGTGAACTTAGTACCTATGCCAACTTCACTTTCAACCCAGATTTCTTGCTTATGCTCATTTATTATATTCTTAACAATTGCCAATCCTAAGCCAGTTCCAGCCTTATCCTTTCCTCTCGATTTGTCAGTTTTATAAAATCTATCCCAAATTCTCTTTTGTTCTTCTGCATCTAATCCTATACCACTATCCTTAACAGATATTAAAACCTTTTCTTTATTCTTTGCAGTTTCTAAAATAATTCTCCCGTTTTCATTAGAAAATTTAACCGCATTATGCAAAAGATTTAAAATAACTCTCTCAATTGAGTCTTTATCAGCATATACAAAAATATTATCACTTTCAAAATTTGCTTCTATTTCTAAATTTTTAGTTGTGATAAAAGTTTCAAGTTTAATTACACATATCCTAATTAGCTCATTTATAGCAAATGGCTTAAAATTAAGTGTTAACTCCCCAGATTCCATTTTTGCTAAATCTAAAAGATCATTTACCAGTCTGCTAAGTCTGATAGTTTCATCTTTAACAATCCCCAAATAATCTTTTTGCTTATTTGGCGGAATAGTTCCATCAAGAATACCCTCTATAAAGCCTTGAATTGATGTCATTGGTGTCCTCAGTTCATGAGAAACATTTGCGATAAAACCCCGTCTCATTTCTTCTAGCTTCTGTAAGTCATCTACCATTTGATTGAAGCTATCAGCTAACTGACCAATCTCATCTTGCGAGCTAACTATGAGTCGGTTTCTGAATTCACCACCAGCAATTATTTTTGCTGCATTATTAATTTGCTTTAAGGGTTTAGTAAACTTTAGGGAGAAAATATATACCAATATTATTGCTAAAAAAATAGCAACACCACCAGAAATCATAAAGAGCCTAAATACTGATAATTGAAGCTTCTGAATCTCTGGTACGGGTGTTAATAAATAAACTGCTCCAATTGTCTTCTGTTTACCATCACTTGGAATAATTTGAAAAGGCATTTGAACAGTTAACCATGAATCACCATATTCTTTAAAAGCATCATCATTAAAAAATCCATAGAAATTTCCAGTAGTAACTAAAGTAGTGTCTCCACTATTCATAATCTCTAAATACTGCTTTTCGTCTGGAAGTTTTGGCAGCCCTGTGTCATCTACATACTTTGATAGTACATTATTAGGTATGCTCGGTTGGTTAACTGCAAATACAATATGTCCACTTTCGTTCACTATCCAAACTGATGCGTTACTTGATCCACTATAAAACTGAAGTGTATTCAAAAAGAAATTTTTTATATATGCACTATTCATATTATCTATAAAAATATAGAAGGCTTCTTTAATAACTTCTGCACTCTCCTTAAGAGTTTCCTCTTTTTGCTTGGTACCAAATTCATTTAAAAAATAATATAAAAAGCCACCGGTAACAACATAGCTAAGTATTAGAAGTCCAATAAAAATACTAACCAGCTTTTTAAAAATCGTATTTTTTATTTTGAACATTATTATTTCACCTCAAACTTGTAGCCTACACCCCAAACAGTTTTAAGTTGCCAAGATTGACCTTCCAAATCTATTTTTTCCCGCACTCTTTTTACATGTACATCTACAGTCCTAGAATCACCATAAAAATCAAAGCCCCAAACATGTTCAAGCAGCTGTTCTCTGGTAAATACCTTATTAGGATTTGATGCTAAAAAGAATAGAAGCTCAAGCTCTTTTGGAGGTAATTCTAAAAGAGTACCCTTGAGTCTAATAGTGTAGTTGCTCTTATTAACAATCAAGTTTGGGAAAACCACCTCTTGAGTATCCACATCCTTATGTTCATATCTTCTTAGTACAGCTTTAATTCTTGCCACAAGCTCTTTCGGCTCAAAAGGTTTTACCATATAATCATCTGCACCTAGTTCCAAACCAAGCACCTTATCAAAGGTCTCCCCTTTTGCTGTAAGCATTATTATGGGTATGGAGCTAACCTTGCGAATTTCTCTGCATACCTGCCATCCATCAATACCTGGAAGCATTATATCTAATACTACTAGGCTAGGTGCTTGCATTTTAAAGGTATCAACAGCATTTATACCATTGTATGCATATAATACATCATAACCCTCTTTTTGAAGATATAAACCGATTAATTCGCAAATATTTCTGTCATCATCAACTATTAGTACTTTACTTTTATTATTCATAATTATGCCCATGCCCCGAATTCGGCACAAAACTCCATTAAAGTACTGGCATGGACTCGGTCCCCCTTTTCTATTTTAATCCTTGCAGCCTAACTTCTACTTTTTAATATTTCTTTAATAATTAAATGGCTTTGTAAAATTATTTTTAGCTCTCAACATAAAGACAATAATTCTTAAAAGCCTAATATACATTTACTCTAATTATATCAATAGTATCTAAAAATGTACTATAAAAATAAAATTATTAACAAATTGTTATTATTATATGATAACAAAAAATAATTAAACTACAACAGAAAACCAATCTACATTATCAGGTTCATAAAGTAAATATCTCTTTGTAAGTAAATCGGTGGAAAAACTAAAACCTTTTCCAACCGTCCTCTGCATCAGACTATGTATGCGATTTTGTCTCACACAGCTTTCTGATTGCAAGTGCTCTTCAGCTTTGCTGGATGTATATAAAAAGAGAGTCCATTTAACGACTCTCTCAAATTAACATAAAATTATTATAATTTTTGAGCTATTATGCCAAAAGTATTTTTTAAACCTAACCAAGTTCCTATATGCTGCCATAATATACTTTGTGTGCTGAAATATTTAATAAGTATAACATTATACCCCATTTCTTCTAGTAAACTTTTAATAGCATCTTGGTCAACACCATTTCTTGTAACATGATATTCTGTATTGTCAAATCTATCGTTCGTGTAAATATTTTTACTTCGTCTTATTCTTCTTTTTAACCCATTAATAACATCACCTTTGAATATTCGCCATGAAAAATAAGCCACTTTACTAAATAGTGAGTTAAATTTACTAAGTGTATCATACCTTAATGGGTCCTGCCATGTGAATATCTGACCTCGTTCATCCAAAATACTATCCACCTGTTTTAAAAGCTTACAGTAATCAGGTATATGATGCAGGAATGAATTTATTGATACAATATCGTATTTTGCGCTTCGTTTTAATGTATCGTTTACATCTTCACAAATTACTTTTAAGTTATCACCATACATAGAACACTTTTCTTTTAATGAATTTAATTGATTTTGAGAAATATCTACAGCTGTTACTTTTGCATTTAGATTAAGGAAGCAAGATGTTGTTGTTCCTTCTCCTGCTCCCAAATCCAACACAAAAGGATTTGATTTTTTTGAAGCAATAAATACTTCCTTAGATAATTTAAAATAAAAATTTAGCAAATGTTTATGCTTTAAATGTGGTGAGCCATCAATAAAATTTATAACATTCATACAATTGTATAAATCCTTATTTTCTTTGGCAACCAATCTAGAAACTTCCATATGTATTACCACCTTTATTAGTTTGTATATAATTTCTACATTTATTGTAAGATACCTTCTTTATTTAACTATAAAAGCTAAATTATGAAATATTTCAATAAACTCTTCTGCTTTATTGGGTTAGTAAAAATCCAATAAAGCAGAAGAGTTTTGATTGATACCTGTAATTCGGCTTTGCCAACAGCATTGGTTTTCAATAGCTATTGTCAAATTTTAACTAGCTAACCTTCATTTCCAATCTCAATTTATCAGCAATCATTGCTATAAATTCAGAATTTGTTGGTTTACCTTTTCCGATGTTGACAGTATAACCAAACAAAGCATCAATAGCTTCAACTTGACCTCTGCTCCAAGCTACTTCTATTGCATGGCGAATAGCTCTTTCAACTCGACTAGGTGTTGTATTATATTCTTTTGCTATACTAGGATACAATAACTTAGTAATAGAATTAATTACATCTAAATCCTTCACAACCATCATTATTGCATCTCTTAAATACTGGTATCCTTTAATATGTGCAGGTACGCCAATTTCATGCATAATATTGGTTACCTCAACCTCCAAGCTTCTTGAGGTATTGGTAATATGAGCTGGTCTCTTTTCTGAATTAAAGAACTCGCCCTTGTGAGAAGAAATTGATGATGATAAAGATGTAGAAGCAGATGGTATATATGTATTATCCTTTAATTGTCTGATTCTATTAACTAGAACATCCATATCAAAAGGCTTGACTATATAGTATTCTGCTCCAAGTGCAAGCGCACGTTGAGTAATTTTGTCTTGTCCAACCGCTGACAAAACAATAAATAATGGTTTTTTATCCATATTGGATGAAACAATTTTTTCTAATACTCCCAAACCATCAAGATGGGGCATTATAATATCGAGTATTGCAATATCCGGGGAATTTTGGAGTATAAGATCAACTGCTTCTAAACCGTCCCTTGCTAGACCTACAACTCCGATGTCATTGTGTTTAGACAAATATTCGCTCAAGATATCTCCGAATTCCCTATTGTCGTCTGCAATAAGCACTTCAATTTTCTTATTACTCAAAGCAATAACCTCCTACATTTTATTTTACCAAAATATGTCATGCATCTATTATATTTTGAACTCGTCATAATTACAAGTTTTTTCTAAATTGCCTAAAAAAAATATTTTTAAAAACAAAATCTTCCTTGTACGCCTTCATTTTACCATATTTCTCAAATATTATAAAGAAAAAAACATTATATTATTGCCCAAAAGAGTAATAAAATAATGCTTATTTATTATAAATCTTATCCAACTTGTGTTTCTTCTATTTTTACAGAATTATTTTGGTCAATATTCTTTAGCATCCATTCAATAAATATACCATAACCCCTTGTAGGATCATTTACTAAAACATGGGTTACAGCACCAATAATTTTACCATTTTGTATTATTGGACTTCCTGACATTCCTTGCACAATCCCACCAGTTAAATCCAACAATCTTTTATCAGTAACTTTAATTACCATTCCTTTTGGTCCACTGAAAGATTGCCTTGCAACCTTTTCAATATTGATATCGAACTCTTCAATATTATTACCATCAATATTTGATAAAATTGTTGCAGGACCTACCTTAACCTGTCCTCTAATACCAATAGGATATACTCTATTTTTAAATATATTAAAACCACTATAGAGTTCCCCATAGATCCCACAGCTATCATTTTTAATTATTTTACCCATAGGAGCTCTATTCTCCATAAAAATACCTTTTAATTCTCCAGGAACCCCTTGTTCTCCTTTTTTAATAGCAACAATATTTGACTCTAGTACTTCTCCAGTACTTACAGGCATTAAAAGACCTGTATCAATATCTGTTATACCATGACCAAGAGCTCCAAAAATATGTGACTGAGGATCATAAAAGGTCATGGTCCCTATGCCAGCGGTGCTATTTCTCACCCATAATCCAATGTGGTATTTTCTATCTTTTATGCCTTCTATAGGAATAATTGTTGTACTTGCCAATGAATTTCCTCTCTTATACTTTACCTCTAGCTTTTTACCACTGCAATTATCAATTTGCGAAATCAAATCATTAATATCTGATAATTTTTTTCCATTTATCTCATATATTATGTCTCCAGATTTGATTCCACCATCCCTAGCAGGAGTAATTCTTCCCATATCCGAGTCTACATCACTTACTCCTATTACTAGGATACCATCCATCTTAATCTTTACACCAACTGTATTACCACATGCCACCAGTTTTTTACAAGGGATAATATCAACCTGCATTGTCTTTAAAGGAATTAATCCAAAAGCCTTAAAATTAAGCTTCACAGTTCCTTTATTTTGTGTTTTAAATGCTAGGGGCGACATTAATTCTAAATAGTTTCCATTTGCCTCTATGTCCCTATTATTAAGCTGTAAAACATTATTTTTGTCAGCTTTTATATTGACAAAATAAAAGCTTTTAAAGTTATAAATATATTCCTCCCCTTCTAATAAAGTTAATCTTTCAGGTATTACAGAAAATGCCTGTAAATAACTAAGTGTAACTACGCAAAAACATACAAATAATAGTACAAACAGCTTTTTTTTATTGGATCTAAAATAGTGCATTTTAATATCACGCTCCCGATTAATAAAAATTAATTGCTGCTTGCTTTTTCTTACTTTGTTACACTAAAATGTCACACTTAAAAAATGAGCGTGACCAAAAATCACACTCATAAGTTAACCTTTATAGATTTTTATTATTCAAGTAAAATAAAGAGGAAAAGTAATAATTTTTATTTTTTGTGATTTTAAGAATTCTGACTGCATTTGAAAATTTCAGCGGCATTAATGAGTTCCTCAGCGTGTGCAGTGGCTAAAGTTGTAATATCTGAGCCTCCAATTATTCTCGCTATCTCTTCAACTCGCTCTTTATGATTTAAATACCTTGCTGTAGTAAAAGTACTTTCATCATTTGAATTTTTTTCAATAAATAAATGATTATCTGCCATACAAGCTAGTTGAGACAAATGTGTAACACAAAGCACCTGATGGTTTTTTGATATATAGGAAAGCTTTTCCCCTACTTTTTGAGCAGCCTTTCCACTTATACCAGTGTCAATTTCATCAAAAATAAGTGTTGGTATGGCATCCACATTAGCCAAAATTGTCTTTATCGCCAGCATAATTCTTGACATTTCTCCACCTGAAGCAATTTTGCTAAGTGGCTTAAGAGGTTCCCCGATATTACTAGAAATAAGAAATTCTGCAGTATTCAATCCATTTTTAGTAAAATGCTTGTCCTCCTCATTAAATAAAAGATTTACTTTAAAGCTAGAATTCTTCATTTCGAGATTTTGCAATGCAGAAGTAATATTCTCCTCTAACACTAATGCCGCCTTTTGTCTCTCTAAATGAAGCTCTCTAGCACTGCTAGTCAATTTTTGGACAAGTATAGCTAACTGTTTATTCAAATCTTTTATGAGACCTTCACTTTTCAATAAATCATCATATTCTTTTTGAGATTTTTCATAAAATTCCAAAATCTCCTCAAGGGTTGCTCCATACTTTCTCTTGAGTCTAACAATAATATCGAGTCTTTCATCAATATGAGCTAATTCATCAGGATTAAATTCTGCTGCGTCTCTTATTGTACGTAAATCTTCACAGATATCCTCTAATTGATAAATTACAGACTCCAATTTCTCTGAAACAGGAATTAGGCCTTCATCATATTTGAGTATATTAGATAACTCCTGTAAAGCTTTATTTGAATTATATAATACGGATTTACCGTTATTGTCTTCATTTAGAAGTTCATAAGAACATAAAATAGAATTTATGATTTTTTCTGAATTAGCTAAAACCTGTCTCTGCTTATTAAGTTTTTCATCTTCACCAAGCTTAAGCTTAGCATGCTTTATCTCATCAATTTGAAATTTTAGCATATCCATCCGACGTGCAATTTCACCTTTATCACCAGTAAGTTCTTGGAGTTTGGACTTAATGGACTTGTACTGCATAAATATCTCAAAATACTCAGCTTTACACTTCTCAATAATTTCTCCACCAAAAGCATCCAAAAGTTCTATATGAGTTTCGGTTTTTAAAAGTGATTGATTATCATGTTGACCATGAATATCTAAAAGAAGCTCGCCTACCTGCTTTAGAACTGAAACATTAACAAGCCTGCCATTAATTCTACAAGTATTTTTCCCAGATAAACTGATTTCTCTGGAAAGAATAATATTTTCATCTTCAAGTTCAATCCCAAGCTGTTCCAGAATATTATTTATATATGTATTTTTGCAGTGAAATACCGCCTCAACAATAGCCCTGTCTTTTCCATTTCGAATTAAATCCTTTGTTACTCTCTCCCCTAGGACAGCATTTATTGAGTCAATTATTATAGACTTACCAGCTCCAGTCTCACCAGTGAGCACATTTAAGCCAGGTGCAATTTCAAGACTGAGTTTATCTATAAGTGCTATATTTTGTATATCAAGCTGCAAAAGCATAAATAATCACCTACTTAATCATTTTGTTAAACTTATTAACTATTTCCTCTGCAATTTTTTCAGCTCTGCAAACAATAATTAATGTATCATCTCCAGCAATGCTTCCCAATATCTCCTGCCATTTTAAGGAATCAATTGCTGAAGCAGCAGCCTGAGCCATACCAGCAAGAGTCTTAACAACAACAATATTGTTAGCATAATCACTTGAAACATATGCCTCATTGAGAATATTTGTAAGCCTATTTGAAACTTGGTTCTCTGTTTGAGAAATTGTTGCATACCTGTATTTTCCATCAGAGGACATAACCTTAATCAATCGAAGATCTTTGATGTCTCTGGAAACAGTAGCCTGGGTCACATCCATACCCATCTCTTTTAACTTCTCGGCAATCTCTTCCTGTGTTTCTATATTATAGTTATCAATTATTTCTAATATCTTTGCATGGCGGTTATACTTCATTACGATTTTACCTCTTTTCTGTACTAAATTTTGTCTTTTAAAAGTGTAAAGAAGTTCTTAGAATGAGTTTTAAGCATCTTTACCTTGCTATTTGATTTTTCAATTTCAATATAATCTCCGCCTGTTATATCATAAGTCTTCTGACCATCAACATTAGCAATTGCTGTATGTTCAAAGCCTTCAGATACACAGACCTTTATTTTTTGTTCACCATCAGCTACAAAAGACCTGGAATACAATATATGCGGACATATAGGTGTAATAATTATAATATTAGAAGTAGGTTCAGCTATTGGTCCACCTGCAGATAAGGAGTATGCTGTTGAACCTGTTGGACTAGATACCACTATACCGTCACCAGGAAACATAGCAATAAAGTTCTCATTTACGAAGGCACTTAAATGCAGTATCCTAGGTACATCCCTAGAAATTACAACATCATTTATTGCTACATCTTCAGCAAATAGCTTTCCACCCTTGTATATTTTAGAAGATAACATCATTCTTTCTTCAATCTTATAATTATTATTAATTATATTTTCAACCGAATTATCAATGTCAACTTTTTCAATATCTGTTAAAAAACCTAATGTGCCTAGATTAACACCTGATACAGGTTTATCGTATAAGTACGCAGTCCTTGCGGTTTTTAAAAAGGTACCATCTCCACCTAAACAAATAATCAAGTCACATTCTTGGCATATTTCTTCAACCTGTGCATCAAATCCGTCCATACCATTTGAACTGGGAGTTGGAAGGATAACCTGTCCACCATATCTTTTTATACTTTCTATCAACTGATTTGTATATTTAGAGCTTTTGTCCTTTTCACAATTTGTGACAACACCAATTTTCTTCATAGTCTACTACCCTCCAAAAGCTGCTTTTAATGGATGTTTTTATACAGAGTTCTTAGCAGTTAGGCTTATAATTCTCTATGAATCTAAGCTTTATGCTAAAGCTTTTTGCTATCATATTCAGTTTAACAAAGATATCAACTTTTAGCTAGAGATATATGTGCTTGTTCTACCACTTCATCAATAAGTTTATTAGTTTCCTTAATCGAATTGCCCTGGTCTGTTTTAGAAACATAAAGTAAATATTCTATATTACCTTCAGGACCTTTAATTGGTGAATAAGACAATTCTTTTATATATAAATTCTGGGACAGCACAAAGTTTATAATGTTTATAATGACTTCCTTATGTACCCCACTATCTCTAACTACTCCATGTTTACCCACCTTTTCTCTACCAGCTTCAAACTGAGGTTTTATCAGACAGACAAGTTCTGCATCTTCCTTCAGTAGAGATAAAACAGGAGGCATTACTTTTATCAAGGAAATAAATGCAACATCTATAGAGGCAAAATCTGATAAAAAACCAATATCATCTAGTTTAACATATCTTACATTTGTCCGCTCCATACAAATTACTTTTGGGTCATTCCTAAGTACCCATGCCAGCTGGCCATATCCTACATCAATAGCAACCACCTTAGCAGCACCATTTTTTAACATACAATCAGTAAACCCACCAGTAGAAGCTCCAATATCTAGACAAATTTTATTCTCAAGAACTATATCAAATTCACTTATAGCCTTAGCTAACTTAAGCCCACCTCTGCTTACATATGGATTAGTATTTTCTCTTATCTCAATCTGGCAGTCCACAGGGAATTTGGACCCGGGTTTATCCTCACGTACTCCATTAATCCAGACAGTACCGGCCATAATAGCACTTTTGCATTTTTCTCTACTTTCAAATAGTCCTTTATCAACAAGTAGTATATCAAGTCTTTCCTTTTCCAATTCATATCCTCCAAATTCATTGAGCTGTATTGATTATTTGTAAAATATTATTTGCAATTGAAGCGGAATCCAATCTAATTTTCTTTAGCAGCTCATTTCTCGGTCCATGAGGGATAAACTCCTCTGGTAACCCCATAACTTCTAAATGTGTATTTAATCTGTGTTTATTTAACACTTCCAGCACTCTACTACCAAAGCCACCAATTTTACAATTTTCCTCTAGTGTTACAATATATTTAAATCTTTTGCCACAGTTAACAATAAGCTCTTCATCTATTGGTTTTATAAATCGTGTACTAATAACTTCAGTAGAAACACCACTATTTTCAAGTTTTTCTGCTACCTCGATAGCTGACTCTACCATATTTCCCACAGCCAAAATACAAACCATTTCACCTTTTTTTAAAACTGCACCCTTTCCTAATTCAATAGGAAACTTTTCTATCAAGGACTCTTTACCCTTGCCTCTTGGATATCTAATAGCGACTGGACCTTTTTGCTTATTAATAGCAAAATCAATCATCTGACTTAATTCATAATAATCAGCAGGAGCCATTATGGTTATGTTAGGTATGTGATTTAGATAAGACAAATCAAATACACCATGATGAGTTTCTCCATCATCTCCAACAATTCCTGCTCTATCAATTGCAAATATCACATGTAGCTTTTGTATAGCAACATCATGTATTATCTGATCGTAAGCCCTTTGTAAAAAGGATGAGTATATGGCAACTACAGGAATCATACCATTAATAGCCATTCCAGCAGCCATCGTTACTGCATGCTGCTCTGCTATTCCAACATCAAAAAACCTAAGAGGAAATTCTTTGCTAAACCTGTCCAGTCCAGTTCCTTTTACCATAGCTGCTGAGATAGCAATAATTCTGTCATTAATTGCGGCTGCATCACAAATAGCATTTCCGAATATTTCTGAGTAATCTGGCGCTTTAGTTCCAAAAGTTTCACCAGTTTCAATCTCAAAAGGTGCAATTCCATGGAATCTATCAGGGCTTTCCTCTGCAAAAGAATAACCTTTACCCTTTTGAGTACTTACATGCACTAAAACTGGACCTTTAATCTTTTTAGCTGCAATCAGGGCCTTATTTAATTCTTCAAGATTATGTCCATCAACTGGTCCATAATACTTATACCCCAATTGTTCAAAAAATACACCTTGAGTGAACAAATATTTCACTGTTCCTTTTAACTTTGTGGCTGCTGCTCTGGCCTTTTTACTAAAATTAGGCATTTTATTTAAAAAATTATCTATGTCTTCTTTTGTCTTTGTATATACAGGGT
>JAEZOA010000010.1 GCA_023441625.1 Bacillota bacterium | reverse complement strand
CCGCCAAACCATTTAAAACTTGTCTGTCTCATAAGTAACTTGCTAGCATCCTTGCTAATGCATATTTCCCAAACATCATTGTTCTTGTAAATCCATTCATAACCATCACTGACTCGCCGCACACAAGTATAGAATGAGTTTCCTTCACGCTTAAAGAAAACTAAATTCTTCTCATCAGATGAATATTGAGGTGAATATCCTCTAATTTCTAAGTTCTTATCCATTTTTATAAATACATCATATTCATGTATTTGCATATCCTTTGAACTCGTATATAAGACTTTGGTTCCATTTTTATTCCACGAATGCTCTCCGTCATCTTTTATTAATATACTCTCTTTTTCAGTATCAAAATCATAAAAATATATATTTCCATTATCACTGTAGGAAATTGCATTTATATTCGGTACACATTTTAAATATTCATACTTCCTTACCTCTCCTGCGTTTACTTTTAGTTCTACAGGAACAGTTTTTTTACTATCTAGATTAATTTCATAAATCAGAGCTTTATCTCCTTCACTTTCTTTACTAACCGCATAAACACTATTTCTTTTTTCACAATAATCCATACATGAATATCTACCTACCTGGCTAATAATATTTATTTTATTAGTTTTTAAATCAACAATAGATATTCCATCAAGTTTATCATTATTAATTTCCTCGTTCATTACTATTAATCTACCAGCAGGTAAACTATCACTTAAGGCATTATAAGCAAATACAACTATAGCAATACATAAAATGCATATTATAAATATTAATGATTTTTTGAACATATTGACCTCCTACTTTTTAATTGTTCCATACTCGTATCCCTTCTTTGTTCCTATTTCATATGCTCCCTTTGGTATTAGCCCTATATCTTCATATTTTTTGACTTTTTTCTTTACCTGTTCTATGAATTTATATGTATTTTTCTGTAATTCTTTTATTTCCCAGGGAAGTAAATATCGTGTATCCACTATACTTTCATTAAAATCTGCATAAATATCAGAGAGCTCTGCTCTGATATTTTTTGAATACCCATTCCAATTTGTTTTAACAAAATTCTTTTCTCCTGCTTCAAGTATCGTTTGAACAACCATATTACAATTATGCTCATATAGATTGTATTTGCCAGGTGAAGACCGTATACTTTCTGCTTTAGTAAGCATTTTTTCGCCCTCTGCTGCACTTACAGGTATTATTATATATTTATCATATGGGTAAGGATCCATTGTTGTATCATCTCCATAATAATTAGGAGTTCCATTATAATTAGGAATGTCATAAATATATCCTGCATACTTATCCTTTACTGTTTTATCACCAAAGAATATATCCACCTCGTCTTTCGTCAATTCTTTTTTCCTCAATTCACCTGGAATATCATACCCAGCAACAGTTCTAGCTGTCCCTATTATTTCTTGAAGTTTCTCTTCATATTCCTCACTTACAATAGGAATATCTAAATCTACTACTTTTTCAGAGAAGCCAACATATGAATATAGAACAGCACTACCATCTGAATATTTCAGCATTATAGCACTATGACCAAATCCATTTGCCCCATCTGGATTTATTAAATATATTACAGAAGTAATTGTTTTCCCCGTCCCCTTATTCTTTACCTCATATTTCCCAGTATTTGAATTATATGTTACCAAAACATTACCAGATACATTCAAGGCGTCAACCAATGCCTTTATGATAGTTTCTGTCAATTTATCTTTACCGTTAATAGCATTTAATTTATCTTCTAAATTCTTTATTTGCTTCTCAGTTAATTTACCATTTTTTGTTACAGAGCTTTTTACGTTATCAACCACTGAATTAATTACTCCAGTATAATCTGTTGTATTATTATCCCCTGGCATAAGATTTCCAATAGATTTAGGATTAATTATCAAATTAGTGCTGTTTTTCCCTGTATATATATTATCTATATCTCCAAAGTCAAATATATACATTCCTAGTCCTGAATCCTTGGATTCTATATCCCCACCTTTAATAGTGTTAATGTAGGCATTTTCTTGATTATAAATTATAGCACTTCCATTTTCACCAATATTAACATTCTTTATTTTCCCCCCATTATCAAGAACCAAACTACTGCTTTTTCCAGTATTGATGGTGTCAATAATACCCCTGTTGTTTATAGTAGTATAGCTGTTATCCCCTGTATTTATTGTTCTGATAGTATAGCCTTCATGATTTGTAATAGTAGTGTTGCTACCAGCTAAAGTATTAATTACGTCAATATTATTACTATAATTATCTATATTGCCGTAAACCTTAGAATCAGGGGTCATAAATGTATATCCATACTTCTGTGAATTGAGTGCTTCGCTACAAGCTACATCAGTTATTATACCAATCCCCTCAACCATCATTGGTACAGTGCCATCCTTATAATTTCCATCCTCATCAAATAATTGTGAAGCACCTTTACCAAATAACCAATCAAGTTCATTTGCCGACATATGCCCCGTTGGATCTACATACCTTATCGGATCATTCTCACAATACGTATACAAATTCAGACTAAGTGGATTGCTATCCTCACCCCAATAACTATCCTCGCTGATAAATCGCCCTATATATGGGTCATAGTATCTTGCTCTTAGGTAATAGAGTCCTGTTTCATTGTCAAGGAACTCACCTGCATACCTTATCGCATTGCTGGTGGTCTCTATTGTCAGCGTTGGATTTCCCCAGATGTCATAGTCATACTGGTTTTGCAGTGTTCCTGCTTCGTCTACTGTTTGTACTACATCTCCATGTCCGTTGAATAGGAAGTATGCTGTGTTGCTTTTGGCATCTGTTTTTGCTATGTAGTTTATTCCCTTTATGTATCGTGCCTGTATATTGTTGTTTGCATCTGTTTCTAGGATTACGTTCTGTCTGTCGTACTGGTAGTTTGTTACCTCTGCTATATAGTTGTTGTTGGAATTCTTAACGGTTTTTCTAACTCTAAGGTCTTCACCGTTATATATATACTCTGCTATTGTTCTTATGCTGTCTTTTATGGTCTCTGTTTTTTTGAGTCTGTTGAAGCCATCGTAGGTGTAGCTGGTTTTTTCTACTAGCTTGTCTATACTGTTTGCTACATTATCACCATAGGCTGTGCCTGTTGTTGCAGGGCGTAGCTTTGTGCTATCTGGCAAGGTATGGTTTACTGGTAAGAGTTTGT
>JAEZOA010000138.1 GCA_023441625.1 Bacillota bacterium | reverse complement strand
TATATAGGAAGAATATCTTATCACTAAACGGAAACTTGAGCTTACTGAAACCATAAGCCGCAAGTGTAGCAACAATTATCTGTCCTATAACGATTGGTGCTGTTAATATCACAGAATTCCAAAACATAATAAGGAATTTTGGCTTCCTAAGCAAGACATTATAATATTGCATAAAGCTGACCTCTTCTGGTATTAGGTTAAAGGTAATGCGAGGAGGTTCAGCTTCTATACTGCTATCCTCAGTCCTTTTATCTGTTGCATCACCGTTTATAGCACTATAATTTCTTAACACCTCGCTGCTAGACATAAAGGAGTTTGTAACCATATACAGTACTGGAAATAAAAGCAGCGCAGATATCACTATAAGCATGAAATATTTTAAAATGCCTCTATGCCTATTATAGTGTTTTTTATTTATTATATTTACCGGCTTATTTGTGTTTAATGTTTTTACAGCATCACTCATACTAACCTCCACGCCAACCTTTGGCAAAAATATTAACGAAATTTATCGTGTAGGTACGCGGCCAAATTATAACTGCATTTCAATTCTTTCACGCTAACCTCCACGCCAACTTTTGGCAAAATATTAACGAAATTTATCGTGTAGGTACGCGGCCAAATTATAACTGCATTTCAATTCTTTCTCGCTAACCTCCACGCCAACTTTTGGCAAAATAGTAACGAAATTTATCGTGTAGCTTTATATACTCCTTCCAAATCTAGCTTCTATTTTATATAGTATAATTACAAGTACGGCTACAACTATTGCCATTAAAAATGCAGCTGTAGTGAGCCTCTGGTATGAAAGATTAAAAAAGTTATTATTCATAAAATGCTGCAACATGTATATATCCAGACTTGGATAACTACCAGCCAATAAATATGCCTCTTTGAATACTTTAAAGGAGTTCACAATGGAAATCATAAATACAAAAAAGCCAGTAGGAATGAGAAATGGGACTGTAACTTTCATAAAGCAGTCAAATGGCTTGGCACCATCAATACGTGCTGCTTCGTAGTACTCCTTTGGGATATTGTTTAAGCCTGCTAGCAGTAATATTACGTTGTACCCACAGTTCTTCCAAATGTACAGAACCACTAATACCCACATGGACCAATCGCTTCTAATCCAATCAACATCACTGGCTATACCAAAATTAGATAAAAAAGTGTTCAGCACTCCATACTGATTAAAAACTATATTCCAAACAAGAATTATAGACGCAGCAGGTATTACCATCGGTAATATAAAAAAGCTTCTGAATATTGCAAGCCCTTTTATTTTTCTATTTAGCAAAATTGCGAAGAGCAGTGAAATTACCATTATAAGGGGAACACTTATAGCATTAAATATAAGTGTATTTTTCGCTGCAAGTAAAAAAGAATTGCTGTGCAAAAGGTCATTAAAGTTCTTCAGACCAACAAAGGTCGAACCTCCAACTCCTTCAGTAAAGCAATAGTACAAGCTTATAATAAATGGTATTGCAATAAATAAAGCAAAGCCAGCTAAGCTGGGAAGTGCAAATGCAAAACCTGCTATTGACTGCCTGTATTTAAGTTTAATAGGTTTCATTTCTTTTCCTCTATTCATTATGATAAAGCATTACCTTATGGTTGAGTACAACACTTCTCTTGTTTTTGTATTATTTGCATAAATAAGTAACTTTCACAAATAATTACACTACTTTTTTTACATCTTTGCAACCCTGATTAGCAATTATTTCAAAAATATTAACAATTTAGAAACAACTCGAATTAGTTATCATTCATTCAAATATAGCATTACCTTGTTCTGGATAATTTCTGCTGTTTGCTCTGCGGTACGCTTGCCATTAATAAAGGACTGCGCTTCGCTGTCTATAATGTCATATATCTGAGCATCTACAGTGTCACATCTACTAATGCTTTCTATCTCCTTAAGCTGTGCTTTAACCTGTGCTTTTCTTTTTTCCCTATCATATACGTCATTATCTGTTTGAGTATTACTTAGGTTACTTATATAAGAACTTACATTATTTATATAAGCATTATTATTAACAGGCAGATATGGAAAATTCCTGTTTGTTCCACTGATAGTCTGATACTCCTCAGACAGCAGCTGTTTCAGAAATTCATACGCCTCTTCTTTATGTGTAGAATTGGAATTTATTGCATAAGCTATAACAGGTTCTACAAGTAAACTCTTGTCGTTTGTGTATTGTGGAAATAAAGAAGCATTTTCGTTAACTGTATCTCTGAACCACATTTCCGCACTAAGCTTGTTATCCATAACCAGAGCAGTACCATTGTCAAATTCCGGGCATGACATACTTATAGAATATTCATTTGAACTCACTCTCATATATATTCCGCCTGTTGTTATAATTGCTGGACTTAACTTCTTGTATATATTTAATAGATCAATGAATTCTTGAGAATTTAGTTTCGCCTTCTTTTTTTCTTGGTCAATAAAACTTAATCCACTTATTTTTACTACGTCACTTAAAGAAAAATTCTGTGAAACCATAAAATACTTTCCACTATCCTTGTTTTGTTGCCTATACCGATATGCCTCATCAGCTAAATTCCCCAGCGTCCATTTTGAGCCCTCAGTGATAAAGCCATTTTGTTTGAAAGCTTCCTCCTTTGCGAAAAACACACGATAATTATATCCTAAAGGCATAAAAACCCTTTTCCCGTCGATTATCCCGCTATCCATCACCTTTTGGCTGTAATCTGAGAGCTTAAAATTCTCATCTTTGTCTATAAGCTTATTCAAGTCATAAAATATTCCTGAATTTGCTGACTTATATACAGCCGATATCAATCCCTGCCTTGGCTCTATCCTTATAATGTCAGGTCCCTCTCCCACAGCTAGACTTGTTATGTACTTATTCTTATATTCTTCATCAATATATGAAATGGTATCACCGTAATTAATCCATATATTTTCATGAGTTTTATTGAAATCCCCAATTGCAGCAAGTAGATAACCTTCATGTCTCATTACATCTATTTTGATTTCTGCTTTTGGAGCCTTTGTATTGCTTGCTTCATTGACTGGTTCCTTATTTGAGCAGGATGTAATTGCTACAAGGATTATAATTATTAAAAACAATATTATGCTCTTTTTAGTCTTCATATTTATGCACCATCCCCTTGTATTCATTTAATTAATTTTCAAGCTTCATCATTCATTCAAATAAAGCATTACCTTGTTCTGGATAATTTCTGCTGTTTGCTCTGCGGTACGCTTGCCATTAATAAAGGACTGCGCTTCGCTGTCTATAATGTCATATATCTGGGCATCTACAGTGTCACACCTACTAATGCTTTCAATTTCCTTGTATTGTGCTTTAACCTGTTCTTTTCTTTTTTCATAATCATATTCATTGGTATCCGGTTGATAACCCTTTAGATTAGCTATGTAGAAATTTGTATTGTTTAAACAAGCGTTAATATTAACAGGTAAATAGTACATTTGCTTAAATTCAGAGGTATTTAACTGATGCTCTTCTGATATAAGCAGCTTAATAAATTCAAAAGCCTCGTTTTTATACTTTGAATTTGAATTTATCGCAAGAGATCCCTTTGGTTCTATCAGTATACTCTTTTTATTGTTATATTGAGGGAATAAATAGATATTTGCCTGTTTGTTATTTCTATCTCTTGACCAAAGTGGTGAAACAAGGTTATCCATAATAATGGCATTACCATTATTGAAATCAGCGCAATCCACTCCACCCGTAAATGTTTCTTCACTGTAATAGTACCTATCTGGACTTTTTGTTTTTACTGAACTTAATTTTTTATAAATATTAATCAAATCAATAAACTCATTTGAATTAAATTTTGCTTCCTTTTTTTTATAATCAATAAAATCTAGCCCGCTAATTTTAACCACATCACTTAATTTGAAACCATATGCTACAGCAAAATACTTTCCAGTTTTCTCGATTTTCTCATTATTCTCTGTAAAAGCACAGGCCTCATTCACAAAGTTTTCTAAAGTCCAATCGGTTTCTTCCATGCTAATATTATTCTCTCTTAACACCTTGTCTTTGGCGAAAAATACACGAAAAGTATATGTTGTAGGTATAAAAGCTCTTTTTCCGTTAATTATACCGCTCTCCATTGCCTTCTGGTTATAATCTGAGAGCTTAAAACTCTCATCTTTTTCTATGAGCTTATTCAGGTCATAAAAAACTCCTGAATCTGCTGTCTTATATATAGCTGATAACAGCACTCGTCCAGAATCTAAATACGGATCAATTCTTATAATATCAGGGCCTTCCCCTACGGCAAGGCTGGTTATGTACTTATTTCTGAAATCCTCATCATATGAAATGGTATCACCATAATTTATACTTACATTATTATGAGTCTCATTAAATATTCTAATTGCTGCAAGTAAATTATTTTCATGTCTCATTACATCTATCTTTATTTCTGCCTTGGGAGCTTTTGTATTGCTTACTTCATTTACAGTTTCTTTACTTGAGCAGGATACTGTTGCTACAAGTGTTGTAATTAACAAGAGTGCTACAATATATTTTTTTGCTTTCATTTTTCATCTATTCCTTTCCATATCTTAATTAAACTGTAACAAACAAAAAGTCATATGATAAGTGACCCACGTCATAAAAACGGTCATCCTTACCAAATGACTATATAAAATTTTCTATCATTTTTTTCATTCTTAAATAACCCCTACTCAACAAATCCCTCTAGGAGACGTACAGGATTAACAACCTTCTTTAGCTTATAATCATAGTTGATAAAGCTGTTTTTAACATTAATAGTATCTCCTGTTTCCAATGCCTTGCTCCAAAAATCCTGTGGAGTAATCTCCGAGCTAACTTGACACGCTAGTGCATATAGGCCAGTTATGTATGCTGCTGACAGCTTCACATCTCCAACATTGTAGAAGGTATATTCACTGCGACCTGTCGGACTGGCGGTACATCTGGAATCCTGTGGTGCTAGAAGCACTTCTTCTGCCTTTGTATATCTCTCAAACATAAAGAAACTGCTTTCCCACTCTTTACCAGGTCCATAAGAGTTAGCTTCATCAGGATTTGAAAGCGGCTCTCTGCCAAGTCCCACAAAATCCATTTCATGGTTATAGGTTTCATATATGGAATTTGATATGACAAATATTCCATTACTCTTGGCTTCTTCAACAGCCTTAACTACATCTGCATAGCCACTATCCTCCTGTGTCCAGCCACAGCCTATCAACAGAGCTCTGATTTTATTCTCCTTTGGAAGTGCTTCATTGATTTCCACAACCCTGTCAATTGACGTGGCGAGGGATGAAAAATCCTTATTGAATTGATCTTTTACATATGAACCAGGGGTATTTGCTATATAGTATACATTCGCATCTGGAGCAACTCCTGTATTTTCACCTGCTACAACTGAAGTAACAGCACATCCGTCTAATGTAGCTGTTTTGTCAAGGCAGTGTATTTCTTCGTATAGCTTAAGTTTATCTTCATACTCCACATGATTAACTAACAATGCACCATCAATGATAGCAATGTTAATGCCCTTCCCGGTAATTCCAGCCTTATGTAGCTCACTTATATTCAAACCAGGATTTTTACCATTTTCAATAATTTTTTTTGGGTTAAAGCCATCAGGTAAGTCATAAGGCCATTTAGTTCTAGTATCAAAATCTGCGTGAATTAAATCGCTGTATTTTTCATTAAGCTCAATTGAAGTCAGGTCATAGCTCCTCAGGTCCAATTGCAAATAACCAGACTTGTATTTGTCATATGTAGGAACTATAGACAGCTTACCTCTTCCTAGATCAAGGGTTGATGGTTTTTTAGCAATTGCAGTATTGTCTTTTTCATAGCCTAGATTGACACTGCTGCAGCCTGTAAAAAATAAAGCAGTTAAAATAATAAGAACAACGAATTTACCCTTTCTCATTCCTTGTGCCTCCATTCTAAAAAACATTCCTGTAGATAAATCACAGCTTTGGTTCTGTCATTAGTACCAATTTTACTGTAAATTATACTTATATAATTCTTTGCCGTCCCTTCAGAAATGCATAATGCAGCTGCAATCTGCTTGTTGGAGTATCCCTTGACCATTAATTTCACAATTTCCAGTTCCCTTTCGGAAAAATCTGAACTTCTTAACTGTAATCTTGAGAATTCCTGCTCCCCTTCGGAAAAATCCGAACTTTTTGCCTTGCTGCTATGCAGTTGGTCACTGGGCATTTGAGAGAGTTTAGCTGCAAGTTTTGTAGCTATATTTGATGGCATGAGCATATTCCCTGCAATACTGTCTCGTATAGCCGAAATAAGCTTATTTCCCTGAATATCCTTCAAAAGGTACCCACTCGCTCCATACTGCAAAGCTGCAATGATATACTCGTCATCATCAAAAGTTGTCAGCATTATTACCATTGCAGAGGGATTCTCTTTTTTAATTATCCTTGTACTTTCCACTCCATCCATTAGTGGCATCCTTATATCCATGAGCACAACATCAGGACTCAGCTTTTGAGCCATTTCATATGCCTGGATCCCATTCTCTGCTGTTCCAACTACTTCTATATCCTCTTCAAGCTCTAAAATTGTTTTTAGACCATCCCTCATTAGTGTCTGATCGTCAGCAATAAGCACCTTAATAAGCTTCATAAACAGCCTCCTTTTCAACTGGAACCTCAACTTCAAGTCGAAATCCACTTCCTACGGTTGAAGTAACACTAAAGCTGCCTCCCTCTTCCTCTACCCGTTCCTTCATGGCAGTCAACCCGAACCCTAGGGTTATGTTGTCACAGCCTTTTCCATTATCAATTAATGTAAGTGCTACTTTGTTGTTTATATATTTTAATTTCAGTATAAATTCTGTACACTTCCCATGCCTTATTCCATTTGTCAAACCTTCTTGAAGGGCTCGATACAAAAGCTTTTCATGATTAGCATTCAGATATGGTATTGGTGAGAAAGTAGACTGTATAGACACACCTGCATGTATTTCAGTTTCGTTAATGAGTGTCTGTATAGAGGGAATAAAAGACAATATGTCCTTTCCATCCTTTAACATTCTTACAGAGGACCTTACATCATTTAGTCCTTTACTAACTTGAGCCTGTGCCAACTCAAATTTTTCTAAAGCAAGATTCAGGTCTTTTTTTGCAAGACGTTTACCTGCTTCTATTTCAATTGAAACAGTTGTAAGAGTATGCCCGATAGTATCGTGAATTTCCCTAGCTATGCGGTTTCTTTCCCGCAATGCAGCTATTTCCTCAAGAGACTCCATGGTTTTATGAAGCTTTCTGTTTGCATTCTCAAGCTCATGGGATTTTTCCTGCAATTCATTCATGGTTTTACCAAGTATCTGATTTTGGTTAATTTGGTAGCCTGCAATATAAATCATTCCAATCATGAATACAAAGAAAAACGAGGTCTCAATTATTATGGGAGACAGATACCAAAAATCAAAATAGTTCCACCTGATATATTTAAAGTAAATTGTAAGCAGTAATGAAAAATAACCTATCCCAATATAAATGAAACAGTACTTGCTGAAATATGTAACAACCGCATCTGATACAATTAAATAAAAGTATATCTGTGAGAAATCAGATACATCAACATAATTGATATAAAAGGTAATAAATATATCCACTAATATCAGTATTTTACCAAGATTTCTATGTGTTGAAGGGTAAATAAGCAGGCGACGGACACCAAAAGAAGCAAATAAAAGTAATGATAGAATAATCAGACGCACCATATTATTGCGATTGCTAAGGGCAATAAGAGTTATAAGTATTAGTGATGAGAATAGTATTATAGCCGATACGATTTTTTGAAACTTTTCACTCATTTTCAATTACCTCTAATCACTTTTTACAACATTTTAGCATTAATTGTAGGCTTATACAATAATGTTAGAAGAACTCCGTAGAATTCAACTTATTTCAAATATAAAAAGCCCTCTATAATTTACTAGTCAACCAGTATTAACCATATTTATCGTATGATGTAAACGTGGTGGTGTAGAAAATTTTGTACCCTTTTCATGAGTTAAAAAATCTTGCACTTTTCAGACAAAATTCGCCACTACATATTAATTCCATTTATGGTAGTATATTATTATGAATGTAAAACTTCAGGAGGATTATACAATGGGTATTAATGTATTTAATGAAAGAAAAAATATTTTATATCGTAGGAAGATGCCTTCTAAAGCAGTAATATTAGCAGCACTATTTTGTATGGTTTTCTCACTAGCTGGGTGTTCTTTAGCTCCAAAAGAAGAAGAGGTACTTGCTCCTATATTAAAGGAACCACCAAAAGTAGTTTTTAACACTATTGAGGTTAAAACCTCTACCTTTGAAATAAAAAAAGAAGTAACTGGAACTATGGTTTCTACCTATCAGAAGGACTTAAGCTTTCAAAATTCTAGCGGTAGACTTAAAAGCTTAAATGTAACTGTAGGTGACAAAGTGAAAAAAGGTGAGCTTCTAGCAGAGCTTCTTACAGCAGATCTGGGAACTCAGATTAAGGAACAGGAGCTTCTCTTAAAACAAGCTCAACTGGCGTTAGAAACTTTAAAGCTTAACGGTCAGAAGGATCTTGACATATTAGAGCTTCAGTTAGATAGCTTAAAATTGAATCTAAAAAATATGAATTCTATTTCTGATGCGTATTCTAAAGAAGAAATTAAAGTTCTCAAAGAACAAATTCAAGAAAAAGAAATTTCATATAAAAATTCAGTAGAAACACAAAAAAATAATATCAAAGTTTCAGAGAATTCCATTGCCTTATGTCAACTGAAGCTTGATACTCTTAGACAAAATTTGAAAGATACCAGAATTATTTCTCCGATTGATGGTGTAATCACCTTTATAACAAACATACAGGTCGGCAGCAATATTGATGCCTTTGATACAGTAGTTTCTATTTCTGATCCTAATGCTCTTCAAGTATTATGCTCAGTGGGTTCAGATTCTCCATTCCTCCTTGGAATGAAAGTTAATGTAAAATTAAAAGATTTTGAGACAACGGGCGAAGTTGTGATGACTCCAGCCGAAGCACCTTCAGATGCTGACGAGTTCATAAAATCTACAATTCGTGTTAAATTAGATAAAATCACTCCTGATATAGTTTTTGGTGATTATGCTCAAATTACTCTCATTCAAATGAAGAAGGAGAATGCCATTGTTATAGATACTAATTTGATTCGTAATGCAGGAGAAAGAAAGTTTGTCAATGTCCTAGAGGATGGTATAAAAAAAGAAATAGATATTGAAATCGGAGCTAATAATCAAACTCAAACAGTAGTTGAAAAGGGACTCTCAGTGGGTGATCTAATAATTAAATAGTAGAGGGGTGTAATAATTGTTTTTAATAACTATAAGGAAAATGTTCAGTAATAAGTGGATGCTCATTTGCACACTATTGGGTTCAATTATTACAGTTGCACTTCTAAGCAGTATCCCAACCTATACACAAGCTATTATACAAAGAATGCTGATTAAGGACCTTGAAAATTCTCAGCAATTGACAGGTCGTTTCTCTGGGGGGTATCAGCTAAATTATGAAGGTTATTCGGTAACTTCAGATAAGAATTCCTTTCAGACCTTCCAAGCATATAATAAAGAAATTAAAAATGTACTTGCTAAAAGTCCTGAACTTCCAATTCTGACACAAAATATTTACGAAAACGCTGGTGTGTTTGATTTAGCTAAATCCGAATCAACAAAAAAAGTTTCTGCAAGCTTATGTTCATTTTCAGAGCTTGAAAAACATATAACACTTTTGAACGGTAAAGCACCCTCCAAAACTGCCGAAAATGGTAGCTATGAAGTAATATTATCTGAAGGAGGCATGCAAAATCTTGACCTAACTCTTGGAAACACCTATGTACTTAGGGATACAATTGATAAATCTAATGTAAAAGAATACAAAATAAAAGTTGTGGGCATTTTCACCTACAAGTCTCTTGATGACCCATATTGGTATAAGGATATTCAGAATTTTGAAAATACCTTTTTTATGGATCAGGATTTAATGAATTCTTCATTATTAGAAAGCGGAAAAAGAAGATTAACCTCCGTTTCCTGGTATTTTGCTTATGATTATCATCAAATTAAGATGAAAGACATAGAAACAATATTATCTGCCTTTAGAGAAAATGATTCATGGACTTTCAAGAATGGACTCAATTCTAACCGCACTATTGATAATATCATAATGCAAAATCAACAGAAAATCAAACAGCTTGAAGTTACTCTTCTTGTTCTTCAAATACCAATTCTTATTATACTTGCTTTTTATTCTTTTATGATTTCTAAACTAAAAGTTGAGTATGAAAGTAATGAAATTGCAGTTATAAAGAGTCGTGGAGGAAGTAGTCTTCTTGTTTTTTGTACTTATTTATTAGAAAGTATTATAATTGGCATTATCTCTATAATTATTGGCCCAATACTTGGACTTTATTTTTGTAAAATTTTAGGGCTATCAAATGGCTTCCTGGAATTTGTACAACGTAGTGCATTGCCATTGCAACTAAGTCCGAATACATATATTTATTCTGCTGCTGCTGTAATTTTTATATCCTGTTCAATGTTAATACCAGCCTTTGTTGCTTCACGAACAAGCATTGTACTATATAAGCAAAAAAATGCGCGTCACAAAAAAAATGCGTTTTGGAAAAAGTACTTTGTTGATGTTGCACTTATAGGACTAGCAGTTTATGGCCTTTATAGCTATAAAAGGCAACAAAGTACTCTTTTTGCCTCTGGTATGGATGCAGCTGACATGGCTATCGATCCACTTTTATTCATTATTTCAGTTCTTTTTATATTTGGATTCGGATTATTATTTTTAAGAGTCTTCCCTTATATAGTGCGATTTATTTTTTGGATAGGCAGAAAAATATGGAATCCCGTTTTTTATGCTTCCTTCATTCAGGTTGGAAGAACGTCTGGTTGGGAACAATTCACCATGCTTTTCATAATAATGGCTTTGTCCATAGGGATATTTAGTGCAAACTCTGCCCGAACAATTAATAAGAATATGGAGGATAAAGTCTATTACGAAGTAGGAACAGATACTGTCATTATAGGAAATTGGACAGATAATCAACCACCGCCTATACCGGGCATGATAGGTCCTGACCTTCGAAAAAGAGATTTAATGTATTATTATGAGCCTCCTTATGAATTGTATAAAGGCTTAGCTACCGCCGAGTCAGTTACAAAGGTCTTTAATGAAAAAGAAGGCCAAGCCTATTTTGCAAACAATTTATTAAATCAAGTTTCAATAATGGGTATTATCCCTAATGAATTTGGTAAAACCGCTTTATTCAGAACTGACCTTTTACCCTATCATTGGTATCAATATCTTAATTTAATGACTGATACAAATTCGGCCGTATTAGTTTCAAAAGCTTTTAAGGATAATTTAGGTGCTAAGGAAGGAGACCAAATCGACCTAGGATGGGGTAAAGCTAATAGTACTATCACCGGAACTATATATGCTTTTATAGATTATTGGCCCACACTAAACCCTAACAGGAAAACAGATAATGTACAGAATCCCTATTTTGTAGTTGCCAATCTTGATTATATGCAAAACATGAACTTAGTAGAACCCTACCAGGTTTGGTTAAAAAAGAAACCTGGAGTAACATTTAGTGAGCTGAATAAAGAAATAGCCGAGAAAAAAATTGAAATAGATTCAATTTATGATTCTTCCCAAAAAGTGATTGTTAAGAAGAACGACCCTATGTTACAGGGTACAAACGGCTCATTAACTCTTAGTTTTATTGCTACGATTATTATAACAATTCTAGGCTTTCTAATTTATTGGATATTATCAATAAAAAAGAGAATTCTCCAATTTGGTATTTTCAGGGCCATTGGTCTAACCTTTAAAGAGGTAATTGGAATGATTGCTTGTGAACAGCTTTTAATTACCGGAAGCTCTATATTTGTAGGTGTTGGATTAGGAAACGCAGCAAGTAGAATTTTTGTACCTCTATTTCAGATGGTATATGGTTCTGACCAACAAGTTCCACCCTTTAAAGTTATTTCTGATGTCAATGACTATTTCCGTTTGTATGCTATTGTGACAATAATGCTTGTTTCATGCTTCTTTATAATTGGAAGACTGATATACAAAATAAACATAAGTCAGGCATTAAAATTAGGAGAGGATTAAAACTATGGGTCCTATTATTTCAGCTCAAAATGTCAGCAGGCGTTTCCAATCTGGGAAGGATATAATATACGCCTTAAAAGGAATTAATATGGAAATTGAAAAAGGTAAGTTGACAATATTAAAAGGGCGCTCTGGGTCTGGTAAAACAACTCTTATGAATTTATATGGAGCCCTGGATAGGCCAACCTCGGGGAATATATTTTTAGATAATACAGATATAACAAAATTATCCGAAAGACAGTGTGATAAATTAAGGAGAACCAATATCGGATTTGTATTTCAATCAGTAGCCCTTATTTCCATGATGTCTGCCTATGAGAATGTTGAATTTGGGTTACGTGTTGCAGGATATGATGCAAATAAAAGAAAAGCAAGAAGTGAAGAATGCCTCCATTTGGTAGGTTTAGGAAAACGTATGCATCACAGGCCCAATGAAATGTCGGGTGGAGAACAGCAAAGAGTAGCAATTGCAAGAGCTGTGGCTCATAAGCCCAAAATTGTCTTTGCTGATGAGCCTACAGCAGAGCTTGATACGCATATGGGGCTTCAAATTGTCAAGTTATTTAAAGAATTGGTTGTTTCAGAAGGAATCACCGTTTTAATGACCACCCACGATGCAGGGATGATGGAGGTTGCAGATAAAATATTTACACTTGAGGATGGTGAGATTGTCGATGAATGCTGAAGCAAATAATGAAATGGTGCTTTGCGAAAACCTTGTTAAAATATATAAAACTAAAGATATTGAAGTTTTAGCCTTACAGGGTCTGGATTTAACCATTGAAAAAGGAGAAATGATGGCAATCATCGGCAATAGTGGTAGTGGTAAATCCACTCTGCTAAATATGCTTGGGGGTCTTGACCGTCCTTCTGCTGGTAAACTAATTGTTGATGGTAAGGATCTTTTAAAATTTTCTGACCAACAAATGGTTAAATATAAGCTTGAAACTGTTGGCTTTGTCTGGCAAAACAACGCAAGAAACCTCATCCCCTATTTAACTGCCTTAGAAAACGTTGAATTACCTCTTATAATAGCGAAAAAACCACATGCAAGAGCTAGAGCCTTGGAAATTTTAGAAATGGTAGGTCTTTCCCATAGAAAAAACAATAAGCTAAACCAGCTTTCTGGTGGTGAACAGCAGCGTATTGCAATTTCAATAGGCGTAGTAAACCATCCTAAAATACTTCTTGCTGATGAGCCAACAGGCTCTGTAGATTCCAAGGCTTCCAACATGATTCTGGACATATTCAGAGAACTTAATAAAACTCTGGGCATAACGATAATCATTGTAACCCACGATAATCAGTTTTCAAAAAAGGTGGACAGAGTTGTTTCAATTCGAGATGGCAGGACTAGTAGTGAATTTATACGTTCTAAGTCCTACACTGAGGAATTAGCGGAGATTTCAAATTCTCTAATTGATGAGACTCATATCGAACTAGCTGTGCTTGATAAAGCTGGAAGACTTCAGATTCCTAAGGAATATCTCGAATTTCTTGGAATGGAAGGCAAAAATAAAATCAGAGTTGAAACCGAGGGTAATAGGATTATTCTTTTAAATCCAGATAATGTTTGATAGGGAAGTTATATCAAGCTTTTCTCTTTAAAACTCATATACTTATCACCTGCTGTAATTATATGATCAACCACCTTTACCGAGATTGGTTCAAGGGCAGCCTTGATTTTCTTTGTTAATTCCATATCATCATTTGAAGGATTCAAGCTCCCACCTGGATGATTATGTGCTAGAATCACACTATTCGATTGATGCCTAAGAACCATTTCCACCACCAATCTTGGATACACAGAAACCTCATTCAAGGTACCCTCATGCAGCAAAGCAGCATAGTTTACCCTGTTCTGCGAATCTAAGCAAATTACAAAAAAGGCCTCATAGGTTCTACCTGTAAATAGAGACATCACGTATTCTCCAGCTTTTATTGAGCTATTCAGAATAGGCTTGTCTCCCCACTTTCCCTTAAAATATCTTCTTGCCAAGGAAGGTACTAATGATACAAGGAGAGCAGTATTTTCACTAACTCCACACCGTTTGCAGATATCCCTTGGATCAGCTTCAAACAATCCTGCTAAAGTGCCAAATTCTCTAATCATTTTATGGGCTAATTCATTTGTATCCTTCATAGGAATACAGAAGAAAAGCAGCATCTCCAACACCTGATGCTCCTCAAATGCATCTAATCCCTCTGTTAGGTATCGTGATTTAACTCTTTTACGATGACCCTCATGTAGCTTCTTTTCCATAATGACCTCGTGTGAAATTAATAGAGTAAGGATAGTATCCTTACAAATGATTTGTTGAAATACTGTGACTGAGATAACTGGTTACAATTAGTTCATTTGCTAAATAATGTAACCGTCCGTAATATTGTATTCGATAGAGTTATTTGAAATTTCTTCTCATTAATTCAATATTTTAACAATTTATTGCAAAGTTCTTCTATTCCGCACTAAATAAGTACTTTACATTTTTTCGTGAACTTTTAAATATGATGAATATATCAGGGAAGGGTAAAAGGCGTGATGAAGGGTAAATCCCAAAAACAAAGTTGTGGGACAACATTATATAGCTGTAATTTATTTCCCTTTAGCATAAGAGATTTAAATAAAAAGCAGCTATATTTGCAATTGCTTTTATACGGCTTTATTCTCCAATGCTTCAATTCGCATTTTTTGTTCTGTTTGATTTTCCATGATAGTATAAGTTATTTCTGTTAAACTATCAAGTTTACTATTTATTAACTTATTATCTAGTTTTAATGCTGTAACATCACTTTGCATTTTATCAAGTTTAGATTCAAAAGTATTAAACTTAGAGTCCACAGTATTAATCTTAGATTCAAAAGTATTAAACTTAGAGTCAATAGTATTAATCTTAGATTCAAAAGTATTAAACTTAGATTCCATAGTATTAATCTTAGATTCAAAAGTATTAAACTTAGAGTCCATAGCATTAATCTTAGATTCAAAAGTATTAAACTTAGAGTCCATAGCATTAATCTTAGATTCAAAAGTATTAAACTTAGAGTCAAAGACAGATTCCATAGTATTAATCTTAGATTCTAAAACATCAATCTTTTCAAGTTTTTCTAGAATTAAATCAAGTTTATCCATGCTCATCCCTCCACAAAACAATTATATCACTAACAGAAAGATATATCTATTTTATTTTGCAGTCACTTGTGATAAATACTTTAAAAAAGTCCTATTCCAATTACATTTAGAATAGTTCTGAGATTCGACTGATTTAATAGAGCTTTGAAACAAATCCAGAGAATTACATTACAGCGTCTCCGGGTAATTCATCTGCAATTATTTAATATGCCATATCCAATTTGTTCTAGTTCTTTTATTATTTCTTCAATATCTCTATCCGGGTTAATTATTTCTTTAATTTCCTTCTTCTCGATTTTATGCTCATAAACATTTTTTACAAATTCCAACTTAAGCTGCTCTGCTTCTTCATAATAGTCTTTTGCCCAATCAAGCCAAGATTCAGCATTATCAAATATCAATCCGAGTAAATAGCCTTCACCGTCATTTGCATCTTTATTTTCTTTAAGGACTGCAATATCTCCTTTTCTCCAAAATGAATCATTCTTACTTCTCCATATACAAAATGTTACATCATCCGGTTCAACACTATCATCCAATAATTTAGACAACTCATCCGGTACGAAATCATAAATGCCTTTTGCAATTTCTCCTTTATCATTAGCATATGGTGATAATTCCGATTCATGGTCAAAGCCTTTTATAATAGCACCATGCTTTGAAAACATAATATACACATGATCTCCTGAACCATTGTCTATTTTAACCATATCAACACCATCTGAAAAGTCCTTATAAAAGCTTGTTGACCGTAACCAAGATTCTTCCTCATCAATCATTATAATATCAAGAGCAGCCTGACATAGTAAAATTTTCTTTAATTCTTCTTGAATGGGTAATTGGGTATAGTTTTCTATTTCCATACAATAATACCTCTCTATTTTTTTAATAGTATAATACAGTCAGAGGCTGGATATTTAAAATCACAAATACTTTTTTATGTAATCAGCCAGTCTAACCTTACTACACCGCCTCGTTTACATATTAATAATATATAGTTATATTTTTACATTGTCAACTTCCCTTGTTATATGCTTACCTACATTTATTTGCATACATATAAACCTCCCCACCATGACAAATGTCATACCCAAATCATTCTTCTGCTCACTGCTCTCGTGCTTAGTTTTCCATTATTATAGTAGAGTAAGGTAAGAGTCGATTTGGTTGTATACAAACTTTGAACACCTATAGACTTTTTTGTGAGAGAGTTGTGTTATTGACCTTTAATTGTTTACTCAGTACAAACTTATAATGGAGGGATATAAATGATACTTGAAATTAAGAACCTGATAAAGCGTTACAACGATTTATTAGCAGTAGATAATGTTAGTATGTCAATCGAGGATGGAGAGATTTTCGGACTGCTTGGTCCTAATGGGGCAGGTAAAACCACAACAATTAGCACCTTAATAGGGTTAACCAAGATTGATGGTGGCGAAATAATAATATTTGGCAAGAATATGAAGAAACATGAGATGGAAATAAAACGAGAGATTGGGCTTGTTCCACAGGATATTGCCATATATGAAGATATGACAACCTATGAGAACCTCCACTACTTTGGAAAGCTTTACGGGCTCAGAGGCTCATTACTCAAAGAAAGAATAGAAGAAGCTCTAGCTTTTACAGGTCTTTCAGATAAAAAAAAGGAATATCCAAAAAAATTCTCAGGTGGTATGAAGAGAAGACTTAATATTGCATGTGCTATAATTCATCACCCTAAACTAATTATTATGGATGAGCCAACAGTAGGAATAGATCCTCAGTCAAGAAACCACATCCTGCAGGCTATCAGAAAGCTAAATGATTTGGGATCAACTATAATATATACCTCTCACTACATGGAGGAGGTCGAAGAAATCTGTACGAAAATTGTGATAATGGATCATGGAAGAGTAATTGCAAAGGGTACAAAGGACGAATTGAAAAAGCTTGTGGCAGTTGATGAAAAAGTCTTAATTGAACTTTCATCCCTCAACTATACTATTGTTGATAATATTAAGAAAATCCAAGGCGTTAAAGATTGTATCGTCAATGGAAATCATTTAGAGGTTTTATCAAACAAGCAGAGTAAAAACCTTGGAAGAATTATTGATTGTATATCTGATACTAATTCTGAAATATTATCGTTAAATGTTGAGAAACCCAATTTAGAAAGCGTATTTTTAACTCTTACAGGACGTACCTTAAGAGATTAATTGTTAAGAAAAGAGGTGAATAATTTTGAACATCTTACATATAGCATATTATACGATTTTAAAAAATATTAGAGATTGGAAATATATATTGGTACTCATAGTAGCACCATTACTAACTATTTTGATAACAGGAGTCTCTACAGACCATATTGATACATTAGAATTAAAAGAAAAAGCAAATGTGGTGTATTTTTCTGAGGATACTGGCTATATATCAAAAAGTTTTAATTCCTTCATTGAAGATGAGAAAGTAAAAGCCGCCTTTGATATTCAAAAAGTAGTATCACTTGAAGAGGGAATGAATAAAGTAAAAGCCGGTAAGACAGAAGCTTTTATATATATTTCAAATAATTTTACAGAGAAATTTTTACTTGGTGAAAAAGCAAATATAAAGGTCTACAGCAGCAAAGCAAATTCCTCTGTGAAACCTTTAGTAGAAAGCTATATAAATATCTTTAACACAAGCATGGTAGTAGGAACTATGAGCCAAAACCCTGTGCTTGATGAGAGTTTATATAGTATCAAAGAAGGTTTAAGTAGTGTGGAGCAAATACCTCTTTCTCCTACAGGATTTGTGCCAAATGGTGTGGATAGGTGGACATATAGCAATATGCTTCTTTTCCTGTTTTATAGTGCTATTCTAAGTGGTTATTCAATTATAAATGAGCTTAAAAAGAATACTATTTCAAGAATTAACAGCCTACCAATTAGCAGCATTGCAAATATCTCTGGAAAAATTATAGGTAATGTAATGACACTATTTGTTTGCTCAGTGATAATGATTGTTTTTACAAAGTATGTTTTTAACTCAAACTGGAATGGAAACATGCATAGCATTTTACTTACATTTCTCCTGTTTTGCATAATTGTAGTATGCTTCGGTTATATAGTAGCCTTGTTAACAAAAAGGTTAGGAATTTCCGTTTTAATAGTAACATGTTTAAACGCCCTATTATTTAATGGTTCCGGAATGGGATGGTCTCAAGATGGAGGCAGCTTTCCTAAACTATCACTTATAAGCCCACATTTCTATGCATCACAAGCCCTAATTAACAATATATTTAATGGTTTGACGCACAAGGTTAATTCATCACTGCTCGGACTTGCTATAATGGCCATATTGCTATTGATTACAAGTATCTTATTAGGAAGGAGGAAGGCAATATGACAGTATTTTTTAATATAATTAAAAGAATCATGAAAAGTAAGCTTCTATTTATTTCAATATTAATTGTACCCGCATTATTTTTAATCCTTATATCTCAAAGCACCAAATCTGATTTGGATAACATAAAAATCAGCATAGTAAATAAGGATACTTCAGAGTTTACTTCAAGGCTCATAGATAATCTAAAAGAAAAAGCTACATATATTGAGGGAACCGAGGAAGCTATTCGTGATAAGATACTCAATGAAAAACTTGATTACGCATTAGTAATACCAGAAAACTTTACTGCTAACTTAATTAGTGGAAAAACAGTTAAAGCAGAAGGATATTTCCATAAGGAGTCTGTGCGCTCATTATCTTTGCAAAGGTATATAGATGGCTACATACAAGCAGCAACCTCCATAGCAAAGGTTTCAAATGGGGATGAAACAACATTTTATAAGGCGGTTGAAGCCTTTAAAAGCGGAATTGGTATGGACTTTACTACTGTTAATGAAATTGATAGAAACCAATCCTATTCTACTTTAGGAATGATGCTAATGTTTATGTTGATGTCATCAGTCTTCTTTACAACCTTAGTACTAACTGATAAGGAAAATAGAACCTTTTATCGAAGCATCTCCGCTCCAATCTCCTTAGTAAACTATATGTTCCAAACAATTTTAGCCTTCATAGTGGTATCTGTTATACAGGTAACTTTTATCTTTGTTGCACTTAAGTCCATTGTCGGAATATATATGGGAGCTTCTATTATAAGTATGTATTTACTATTTATATTGATATCACTAGTTTGTGTTTCCATTGGAGTAGCGATTAGTTCAGTTTCTAAGCATGTGGTTCAAGCTTGTTTTAGTGGCTTAATGCTTATCTTTCCAATGACATTTTTAGGTGGGTGCTGGTGGGAAAATACAATGTCACCAGATATATTAAGACGAATAGGACAATTCACCCCCGTTTACTGGATAATGGAGGGTATAAACAAACTACTAAATGATAAAAGCTTGCTTTCCATAACAAAAGAAATGGCTATACTATCAATCTTTGTATTTGTATTTTTCTTCTTTGCTACCTGGAGAAAAGAAGATGTTGCTAAATAGACATACAGAGGATGGAGTTGGAACATATCAGCAACTCCATTCTCTTTACACCTAGCTTTAAGAGAGCTCTTTTGATATAATAATACAAATGGTTGTAAGGAAAAGGAAGTTATGACATGAACAAAATTAAGGTTATTATAAAAATACCTTTCTTTTTTTATTTAGTAGCAATATTCTCTATTAATAAAAACATTTCTTATGAAGAAGTTATTTTACTGCTTTTAATTTTGGCAGTTAATATATTTAAAGAAAGATTTTTCGATTCAATTCTACTTGTACTGCTTAATATCCCTCTAGTTTTAGCTGGAATTGTTCTAAACCAAGATTTCGGGATTTTGCTATGTGTTATAGCCTTCGATTTTACCTATAAAAGAGCCTACATCGGCATTATACCTCTTCTAGCTATCTCCTTTTACTTTTTCTCTGGTAAAGAGCTCCCCTTGTTGTTATTAGTAATGTCTTTATGCTCAATAGCAGCCTATCAGATAGAAAAGTTTGAAAAGAGAGAATTATCTTATAAAAACAGTCTAGATGACGAAAGAAATCTGCGGTATGAGCTTGAGAAGACGCGCGCGCAGCTACTTGCTTCTGCTAAGGAAACTGCTCATCTCACTGAAGTAAGTGAAAGAAATAGAATTGCACGTGAAATTCATGATAACCTAGGGCACAGTATTTCGGGAATTCTTATCCAACTTCAGGCAGCTTATAAACTATCTGACTTAGATGGTGAAAAATCAAAAGCTATGCTAAAGAAATCTATTGATGGACTCTCTGATTCAGTCACATTAATTAGGGATACCGTACATAATATTAAGCCAAGGGAGAATCTTGGGGTAGATTATTTAAAAAATATAATTAAGGACTTTGAATTTTGCACTGTAAATCTAAATTTTAGTGGAGATTTTAATATAATTTCTTCTGAGCATCTTAGTATACTTGCTTCTAATATAAAGGAAGCCCTAACAAATGCCGCAAGATATTCAAATGCATCAAAAATTGATATTAGAATAGATATAAATGAGAATTTTACTAGGCTTTTCATTAAGGATAACGGTAACGGCTGTAGCTGTATTAAAGAAGGTATGGGATTAAGTGGAATGAAGGAAAGAGTTCAGAATATAGGTGGTAGTATATCAATTAGTTCAGAGAACGGGTTCATGATTGTTTGTATTATGCCGGTAAGCAACGACTTTGAAGGGGGTAAGTATTTTGAAAATTATTATCGTAGATGATGATGCATTAATAAGAGAAGGTCTTAAAATTTTATTAGAAATAGAAGGTGATATAGAAGTTATAGGAACTGCTATAAATGGTCAAGAGGCTTTTGAGATGTGCAAAAAACTTAATCCCGATATTGTTTTAATGGATATTAGAATGCCTGTTTTGGATGGAGTACTTGGTACAAAACTAATTAAGTCCCATTTTAGTGATATTAAGGTAGTCATACTTACTACCTTTAAAGATGATGAATACATTAAGGAAGCAATAAAAAGCGGTGCTGAAGGATATATCTTAAAAAACCAGTTGTCTGACAGCATTATAGAGAGCCTAAGAGCAGTTTTCAAAGGAAATACCGTATTTGAAAACCAGGTTGCCTGCTCCTTATCATCTATGCTTAGATATGAAAAGAAGCTTGATCTAGGAAATTTAGAACTTACACCAAGAGAATTAGAGGTTCTAAAATTAGTTGGTGAAGGCTTAACAAATAAAGAAATCTCAGATAAATTATTTATCGGGGAAGGAACCGTGAGAAACTATGTTACAACGCTCCTAGATAAATTAAACTTTAGAGATAGAACACAGTTAGCTATATTCTATGTGAAAAACTCTATTTGAAAGTTTAAAGGGATATTACACGGTCACATAAGGCTATTGAGGATTCGCGATGGGCAACAACTATAATGGTTTTTTCTTTGCTTACAGCTTTTATAGCATCATGTATAATGTTTTCTGAGTACTGGTCAATGGAGCTGGTTGCCTCATCAAAAATTAAAATATCTACATCTCTTAAAAACAGCCTTGCAAGAACAAGTCTTTGTCTTTGTCCACCTGAAAGCTTTACCCCTTTTTCACCAACTAAAGTATTGTACCTATTTGGCTGAGCATATATAAAATCATATATGCAAGCCTTTCTACAAGCGTTATCCATCATTTCTATGTCGGCATCAGGGCATGCAAGCCTCAGATTTTCACCAATTGAAACATTAAAAAGTAAATTATCCTGCAATACGATACCTATATTTTTATATAGAAAACTCTGGTTAATTTCAGCTATATTTTTACCTGAATACATTACTTCTCCGCCATTAGGAGTTAACAAGCCTGTCATAAGCTTAAGGATGGTTGACTTACCAGAACCACTTTTCCCAATTATTGCCACCCGATCTCCCTTTTCAATATGTAAATTAAAGTTACTGAGAACTGGGGATAAGCTTTCATGGTATGAAAAACTAATATTTTTCATACTAATATCTCCAGAAGCTTGTTCAATCTTGGCTAGCTTCGGAGCTGCACCCTTAGTAGTATTCATTTCAGACATTACTCTATCATAAAAAGACATATTGCTTTGTAATTCAGCATCAGTTGAAGAAACCAAACGGATATTTTCACTTAACAAATCATAGTATATAGCAAAAACAAGCAGAGAGCCAATAGTTATATCTCCTCTTATAATAAGTATTCCTCCAAAAAAGTATAATGCAAACTTCATAAGGAATTCATCCTTTATTTTTGGTATAATAAGGACTCTTAAAACCCAGTAATTTATCCATCTACCCATAAACTCTGCATAATTATGGGCGTATTTTACAAAAGTTCTTATTTGATGCTTTTGTAGATTAAGTGCCCTAACTTCTTTCCAGCCCTGTATAGATGAATAAAGCCAGCTATTCCAGTTCTGATCGTTTCCACGATTTATATCTTGCAATTCTTTTTCCTTAAGGCTAATTATGTGGTCCAGATAAAATGTTAAAGGTATAACTATAATTGAAAAAAGCGCAAGCTGCCATTCAATGCTGAGAATTAAAATTGCAGCTACTATTGAAGTAATTACCGCCCTCAAATAATCTACCGACTGCTTATTAGCAAAATCACCAAGTTTTGAGGCATCGTCATCAATTCGCATCTTTAGGTCACCAGTATTACGTTTTTCATACTCCTGAAAAGAAATGTTTAAATAATTGCACATGAGTTTATATTTTATTCTAAACATTACTCTGTTTACAAGTCTATTATTTGAATAGCTTCGTAGGATTGCTAATAACGTATTTAAGGAAAAAAGGCTCAAATACCCCACAACAACATAAACAAAAGCCTCAATCTGCCTGTCAATAATTACCTGGTCAACAAAAATTCTGTAAAAGAACGGAACTATTAACGAAGATGCCAACCCTATTGAGTTGATATAAACAAGGAAAACAAAGAACTTTCGTACTCCGAAGGCATAATTATTTAGTTTTTTTAATATACTTATCCGATATTTTAGTTTGCTAAACATTTTCATATACCTCCGTAATTGCGAATAATTTTCTAAAACTGTTGTTTTCATGCATCAATGTACTTGGAATACCTGAGACCTTTACCCTCCCATTCTCCAATAATATAGCCCTATCACAAAGCAGTACTGAGCTTAAACGGTGTGCAACAACTATAGCTGTTCTACCTTGAAGCAACTCATTCCAGGCAACATGTATTATTTGCTCTGTTTCACTATCCAATGCGCTAGTAGCTTCATCAAAAATAATAATAGCTGGATTCTTTAAATAAATGCGCGCTATTGCTAATCTTTGTTTTTGTCCCCCAGATAAATTTATCCCATCCTTTCCAACTATAGTGCTTAGCTTTTCTGGTAAGCTATCAATATACTCAAAAATACCAGCCTTTTTACAAGCTTCAAGCATTTCATCTTCGTTTGCTTTAAGCTTACCAAGCAAAAGGTTCTCGCGGATTGTTCCATCAAATATTAATGAATCCTGTTGAATAATTCCAACGCTTTGACGAATTGACTTTAAGCTGCATTGAGATAAATCCTGACCATCAATGCTAATACGTCCTTCTTTAACTTCATTCATTCCAATAATAAGTGATATAAGAGTGCTTTTTCCGCATCCGCTTTTACCGACTACTGCAACATGGCTTCCAGCCGGGATATGTACACTAAGATTATTTAAAATATATTTATCTTCTTCATAAGCAAATTTCACTTTGTTAAACTCAATATTACCATGTGTAATTACCAGTTTAGTATCACCGCCCCACGAGGTTTCATCCTCTTGAGCTAAAAACTGCTTTATCCTTGTAATACAAGACAATCTGGATTGTGCATCTATAAAACTTCGTACTAGCCCCATAATTATATTATCTTTTAATGTGAAAACGAAAGAAACCAACACAATAACCCCACCAATGGTTATTTCACCCTTCCATGCAAGATAGGCACAGACTCCAAAAATGGAAAGCTGTATAAAAAGATTTATTAATTCCATTACTTTGTCAGAAATCAAGTTAGAAAATGTGGTTTTAATATTACAATCAAATAAGTTTTTATGATGCTTTTTAAAGTCTTTACGAACAAGTCTTTGAGCGCATAGCAGCCGAATATCTGTAAGGCCCTTCAAAATCTCAAATAGCCATGAAACATATGAGCCGTAAAGTTCACGTTGCTTATCAGTATGTGTTCTTATTTTTCCGCTAAATATATATGTTGAATATACCGCTAAAGGCAGAAATATAGTTACTACAATACCGGCTTCTACACTTATTATATAAATAAACAATATGTAAATTATCCCTTTTAACATCCCGTTAATAGGATGTATTATATTTCGTATTACAAAGTGCATGCATTCGGTTACATCATTTAATAAGGTATTAATGATATCACCTGTCTTTGAATTTGACATATATGAAGATTTTATAGCCTGCATTTTCTTAAAAATATCAAGTCTTATATCAAAAGTATACATACTCATTAGATACTGATGCTGAGCATAAATAAAGAAGTAAAGAGCACATGAAAATAAGGACATAATTACGAATACTAAGCTTACTCTTAAGAATACTCCAATATTTTTATAATAGACTATTTCATCAATCATAATTGAGAAAATTATAGGAGTGATTACTGTAAGAATACTGTCAATTAACCATCCGAAATAAAACATAATAAAATTTGTTTTGTGTTTAAGGATATATTTTGAAAGCACCTTTATTCCATCAAAAATATTTAGCTTTTTACGCATAGCCTTTGCCTCCCTTAGCAAATATCCTGTACAATAGGGTTTCTTTACCTTGAGGTATATCTATAAAAAAAGTGTTACTTGACAACAATTTAATCATCCTTTCTCCCTCAGTATTTGTATATATTGCCAAGCCTTCCTGTTTCATCACAGTTTTCTCTATTGATATTGAAAACACCTCATCATTTTTATTCACGTAAATATAAGCTGGTCCTTCAGGAATATTTGAAATACTGCTCGAAAGTGTCACTTCACAGGTATCTGGAGAAAGTGTAGCTGAATATGTCTTTATCACATCAATTCTAGTAGTTAAAGCCAGACTAAAAAACAAAATAACACCTATAATTATAAAAAATATAAACAAGCTAGGTGAACTAGTAACAACCCTTATATATTTTCGTCCTAAAGCACTCTTTTTATATAGCATACAACCATCCCCTTGTTGGATACTTAGCCCATATATAGTATAATTAGTTTAAAAAATGTAGAGATATGTTTCAATGTTATATCGGAAGTATTTTACTATACTATTTGCAACCTGGAGGACAAGTATATGCCACAAAACGATAGGCATCGTACAAGAATAGTACCAATAGAGTTTGAAGACAAGGATGCTTTTGAATCTATCCCACTTCTTGAAAGAGTAACACTTGTTCTTGTAACTGATGGACATATGAGTACTGTACTTAATGGTAAGACATGGGCTGTTTCAGCGCCATGCATACTATGCATATCACAATATGATAAGATTACCGTTCTAAATAAACATAATTTATCTGCAAAAGCTTTCAGTTTTAGTCCTACTTTTTTAAATAGCAGCCTTACCTTTGATGCCTTATCTGATAATAAATTTATACACTTAGAGGATGAACATGACAGAAATATGCTTATGATGTTTTTAAGACATTCAGACAAATTTGCGGGCATTATAAATATACCGTCGTCAATGTATCTTAGAATTGATGAGTGGATGAATATTATTAGTAAGGAGACCATCACACAGAGTGATGGAATGTGGACCTGTAGAATTAGGCGGTATTTACTACAAACTCTTTATTTAATTAATGACATTTATATGGATGCCATAAAAAACGGTTTTGACCAATCTCCTCACACTCAAAAAGAACACGTTGAAATTGCATTAGAATTCATTCATACAAATTATCAAAATGACATAACCCTTGCCAACCTGTGTAAGATAGTGAACCTAAATCGCACTTCTCTTAATAAGCGCTTTAAAGAAAGGACTGGGCATACTGCAATGGATTATTTAATACATCACAGAATAAAAATTGCCTGTGAAGCACTGGTACACACTAATCTTAAAACGACTGAACTTGCTGAAGCTTGTGGATTTAAATATGATACTTATTTTATTAAGCAATTTTCCAAGAAAGTTGGAATGTCCCCATCGGAATATCGACAAAATGCATCAAACCGAAGAAACCTCATCAAAACCATGTCTAATAAAGATATTATGCCTAATTATGAGAAGTAACAAGGAGTGCATAAAAATGAAAGTAATGTGGTGTTGGAGATGTAAACAGGAAGTTGGCATGCTAGATGAAGCCGAATATGCAGTTATCCATGATATATACATGGAGTGTTTAGAGAAGACTAAGAATTACAGAAAAGAGACTGGAATTTCATTGGATAAAACACCTCTTAATGATTTCTTTAAACCTGTATGTGAAGAGTATGAAAGACTCACTGGTTATAAAGGATTTAATCACAATGCTATCATGCATCATCGACTATATATCTATGGTCCTCCCTGTCAGAGATGTGGAAAACCATTAAGAACACCCAGAGCTAAGATGTGTGCTGCATGTGGTTGTAATGTTTAAAGTCTTTCTTAATTATTACATTTTCATATAATGACCATCTGAATTATCCGAAAATAACGAGGGCATTCATGGTAGGGATTAGTCTAAGTTAGGATGTTGATGAGGGCTCTCTGAGTTTCAGATTTATATTTAAGGGTTATTAGTATTCTTCTCTTTTAATTAGGTGTAGTTATATTACTTACTTATGATATAATTATTTTCGGAGGAATGAACATGGATAAACTAGATTTAATACTTGAAAATCTGGAAAAGATTGATGTTTTAGAATCTAAAATTGATAAAATGCAATGTGATATTACAGCATTAAAATCAAATAATAAGTTAATAAATAACGTCAACTTGATAGTTCAACAGAATAGCCTATGCTATCATTTCTATGAAACCCATAAAAGCTTTTCCACTAATATCCTTAACTCATTGTTTGACCTTTCAATATTATAAGTGAACCCCCTACCATACCGTGGACCAACCTGCCATTCTAAAACAATCGTTTTCTTCTCTAAATCAATTGCAAATAGCATTCTACCTTCTTTGTAATACATACAGTCTACTGGCTGTGTTTCTGGTTCATGAGTCAAATCCTCTATACTCATAATATCATCTAATGTTATTTTCCAAACAGATAATATTTTACCTATTTTAAACCCCTTTACGTCAAATTTATCATGATAATTTACAACTACACCTTTAGGCGGATTACCGTAGTAATCAGCATCCATCTCTTTAGCTGAACTATGTAGTTCTCTAAGGATATTTTGGCATTCTATCAAAATAAGATTGATTATTTGCTCTATTTTATAATTCATTGAATCACCTCCCCATAAATTAACTAAGATATATTTTATATGAAGCTAAAGGAGTATATCCTACACTTCATACATAAAATTTTTTACAGCGTCGTTGAAATCTATAATATGTAATTTCCTTCTTCTAGGACTTTACTGCACTCTATCCATTTTATTTCATTGTGCAAGGTACCTTTTTCTACAAATTCACAAATTGCATTCCATGCAATTTGCGGTAGTACAAACAACGCTTCTGAAATATAAAGACCATCTCCCCATACATCGACAACTTTATCTAGACAACCGCTCTCATTATAGGATAGACGCTGTATATCTCCATTATATCCAAGATATACACCAAACTCTTTTACTGCAGCAATCCATAAAATAGCATCACTATTATCAAGTTTAATCGTTCCACAACAATCAACAAAAATATTATTCTTATAAATAATATTTCTTATCATATCTATATTCTCAAAATTCCCTGAATAATTTTCATAATTATTTTCAGTTGTATCAATATTTACTGTTATCAAGTCTATATCTCATTAAGTTAAAATCTTTAAGTACCTTTAAAAGTACAAATGTACATCTTCTCAAATCAGCAAAGCTTTAGTTGTTATTAGTTCTTTAAAAGGAATGTCACTTGTTGATTTTATGTTCTTAAGTTTATTAAGATATTGTGTGTAACTCTCCTTTCTAATTTTAACCATATCATGCACGGAATTTTCTGGTTGTGATTTCATTGAGAATAATAAATCATCCAATATTAATTTTAAGTAGAAAGAAATTATATCATATATGTCATTAAGTACTTCTATACCCACTGTAGCCTGATGAGCTATTATGTTGCGAATACGATAACCTCTTAGAAAATCACTTTTAATTTGTTTTTCGAAATTTTCTATGTAATCACATAACCAAAGCTTATCACCACGTAATTGAATTAATTTGCTTATTAGTCCAACATATCTCTGTTCAATTATTTTATCTGAATAGATATTACATATTTCAGTCTTTTCTTCTGCAATGTATTTAACTAGATAGTGTAACTTTATAGTGTAACTTTACTTCATTTCTTGAGCTATCAATTGCATTACTACCATATTTATTTTTTATTTTTTCCAAAAGACTACTATTTTCTCTTGAATAAGATTTTAAGTATTCTCTAGTACGCCATGATAAACTTTTAAAATAAAATTGGCTTATATATGGTATTGCATACTCAAGTATGCACTTCCTCTTATTTAAACCGGAAGGGTCAACAGCAAATAAGAATTCTAACAAACTCCACATTGCAACTAGACCGGTTTCTTTAGGTGAGTCTTGAATAACTCTACACCATTGAAGAAGCTGATTTAACCCGATATATTTAGCTGATAATTTTGCACTTAGGTTAATTTTGATATATTGTTCATTATTAGAAACTTGTAAGCCCTGCTGAATTGCCTCAATTTTAGGCTTTAGTTCTAAATTTCTGCCTACTGAATCAAAAACAATCGATTCAGATAAACTACCAGGCTCATATTGCTTATATTTATTTTCTAGTGTATAGAGTTTCATAGTAGAAATAAGCTCTTGTCTTGCCACGTTAACTGCTGATACTTCGTCAGTTGCACACATGTTTATGCGCGCTATTTGCTTATCAGTTTTAAAAAATTCTAATACCTTACCATCAAGTTCCTCTTCAAGATCATATTGCTCTCCAAACCTAATCCTTAATTTCTCGGTATCACCATAAAAATTAATCTTACCCTCTAAATTTTCACATAGCATTCTACATCCATCAGGAAGTTTTAACTTAATCAGACATTCAAAATATCTTCTGTTCTTCTTACCCAATCCACAAATTCTTTCAATTCTTTTCAAGAAACTAGGTTCTGAATCTTTCAAAAAAACACCATTTCCCCAATTATATAAATATTTCTTATGATGCCCTTCATATATTAGCTCCCCTGCAAACAAATTAAGTAAATCATCAATAATTTCATACGAAACTATAGGTTTGGCCATTTCACTTTTCAGATACTCTGCATATAACTTGGGAATATCATCATTTTCCAATTTGTTAAAAAGAGCTTTTATTAATGTGTATGGTAAGTCCAAGAGATGATACTTATCAATTTCAATTTTCATATCCATGAATGCAGATTTGTTGGAAATAAAATTATCTATTCGTGCTGATACTAATTCCCAATCTTCCTTAAAAAAATAACTCAAAACTTTATTTAATCTTAATTTAATAGAAACTTCTTCAAATATTTCAAATACATTATGTTCATATAGCGCCTGACTTTTATAATATTCTATGACTTGAAGTGATTCCTTTAAAACTGCTCTCAAACATGGTTTTATAAGTTTCCAATAGTTTAGGTTTCCGTCCTCGAATAATTCACCCCATTTGGATAAAATATATTTGATGGCTTAAAAGAGGCGGTGTATAATTACTTATACTTGATAATTTATACATATTACTTTCTCCTCAGTAGTAAAGTTTTGAAGATTTAGTTGCATTTTTGCATGTAGTATCATATAATTAAATTAACAAATAAATTTGCTAGATAACAGGGTTAGAGATATATTGCGAATTATCTTTTGAGAAATGCAATATGGATTTAACCCTTTTAAAATTGAATTTGTATTTCTCAGCGTTAATAATTCGCCTTTACCTGATTCATAAATTTAACTAACAAAAGCTATTATATCATATAATTTTCTATATTTTCCCACTTAAAGCAAAAAAATTATTTGCATCGTTATTTTTTTCAGATATATAATTATCATATAGATTAATCTAAAAAGATCAATGTAAGTTCATTCCCATAAACTTATCCATCAGATGGTAGAATATAACCCTATATCTGGATACTTTTTCACGTACCGTTTTATGCATAAGTTATCCATCCTAAAACTATATTAAGAATTCTACATACATTTTGCTGTAAAGCACAAATATGAACTATACCTCAATTGATGTAAAAATTGCTGTAAACACAAAAAACTTTCAAGACAAAAACCTCGGGAGCCTTTATTTTTTGGAGCTCCCATCCAGATTCGAACTCAGACCCCCAACCTTACCATGAATGCCTTGCTCTCAAAAACCTTCCCACTACTTCGTCAAGCTGCGCGTCTGCGGTGCTCATATACTTAGTATGCTCTGCTCCTCGACACTTGCTTTCCTTGTATTGCTCGATTTTTGATTCGCATGCTCTGCCGGCAGAGCGCTACTATCATATGTATTAGGTCACCGGTTCGCTTTTATATAGAATTCCAAAAGAAAAAGAGTATCGGAAAACCGATACTCTTTTTCTTTTGGAGCTCCCATCCAGATTCGAACTGGAGACCTCATCCTTACCATTCCTACGAACATGTAATTTTTTTGAAATATATCATGTTGTATTATGCTTAATTTGCTTGATATATCTGTATTTCAGCGTTATTACATTACTGAAGTGTTACAATATATCTTACTAAAATTTATTAGAATTTAAACCAGTTGGTTTAATAAATGGTTTAATTGGTTTATGGTTTATATTGCATATAATTGGTCTAAAGCCTTGACTGCATCCCTCTTCACATCAGACATTATATGTGTATAAATATCTATTGTGTGCGCTAATTTTGCATGTCCAACCATTTCACTTATTACTTTAGTTTGAACATTCTTTTCAAAACACCTTGTTACAAATGTGTGTCTTAAAACATGAGGACTACATTTCTCTAAACCTGCTTTATCTAGTACTTTATAAAATGTTCTCTGATAGTTTCTCAAACTCACATAAGTGTTCTTTTCGCTTGAAAAAACAATGTTACAAGTTTTTCTAGATTCCATTTCCTTTAATATGTTTAAGGCTCTTGTAGTCAATGGAATTACTCTATTACTTGCTTCTGTTTTTGGTGAGTTCTGAACTATAGTTTTATTCTTTGTTGAAGCGTCTTTATTCCTATTCTTAACCATAATAATGTTTTTATTGATATTTATTAATCCATTTTCCAAATCAACATCATCCCAAGTTAATGCTAGTAATTCACCAGACCTTAAACCAGTATCAACATTTACAAGAAAAGCATTATACAATCTGTATTCTTTTGCTACTGTAAAAAATTTAAGCTGTTCTTGCAGAGTAAAAGCCTTAACCTCTGGTTTCGTTAACTTAGGCATTTCTGTCTTCTTGGCTACATTCTTTTTCATTAGCTCATTTTCAACTGCTTGATTTAGTGCTGAATTAATTATGTTATGAATCTTTCTAATGGTAGATGGAGATAAGCCATTTCCGTTATCGTATTTTTTTTGATAAAATTTTTGAATATCTTGTTGTCTTAATTCTATAAGAGGTATATCTCCAATTTCAGGAATAATATTGTGATTAATTTGTGTTTCGTAAGTATCATATGTTCTTGGCTTGAGCTTTATAGATTTATAATCCTTTAACCATTTTAAAAGCCATTGCTTTAGAGTTATATCATTTTCAATATAAGTCCCTGTTATTATTTCATTTTTCAATATAACCATCTTTTCGATAACTTCAGCTTTTGTCTTACCATATAAAGACTTTCGGTTTAGTTTACCATCTTCTTTTCTGCCTATTGTAACTCTTCCCATCCACAAACCATTATTAAGTTTAGTTATTGTTCCCTCTCCGTTACCTTTTCTACCTGCCATGATTAAATCATCCTCCTATATTTGGATTGTTTAACCAATTGATAAATGCAGGTTTAGGAATAATCATTTTTCTTTTTCCCACTTTCACACATGGAAAACCTTTACTATGGCATAGCTCATAGGCTTTATTTTTTGACATCCCTAAAACATCTGCCACATCAGTAACATCAAGGGTAATTGGTAATATATCTAAATTTTCAATGTTCATTAAAATACATTTTCTCCCTTCTGAGTATAATACAAATAATTGGTTTAGTAAACATTTAATGTTAGGAAGAGGGAGTAACCCTCTCCCTATGAAATGATTCTTATTTCTTTGGGTTTAAATAAATAGTGCTATTTTGTTCATCCACTATTAAGTTAGAAATACCCATTGAATTTAAAACTTCTTTGGCAAGTCTAAGCTTTAAATCCTCAGAAAACATCATAAAGTTATTTGTAATATTAGTTGATGCATTATTTGACTTTGATTCCATTTTTGGAGGAATTTCCTCTTTATTATCTATCAAAGTCTTCTTTGTTTTTGGACTTTTAAACTTCTTAGGAATAACCCTAATATTAGAAGGTGAAAAACCTTTTTTCTTGTTTATTCTTTCTATCTCTGTATTAATTGGGTTGTAATTATTATAAAGTAAGAATAAGAAAAATCTAACAAATCCATTTTCCCCTAACCATGAAGGGTCAAAAGTAATATTGTTTTCTATAAAAGTTGTTCTTGCTTCTGGGTAGTTACAGTTCAGATGTAGAATTATAAAAGCACTCCAAATAGAGTGCTTTTATAATGTCACTTCTTTAAGAGTTATTGGATTATTATTAAATGCATCCTTAATTCCACGGAAAACATTTTTATTA
>JAEZOA010000084.1 GCA_023441625.1 Bacillota bacterium | reverse complement strand
TTAAACGGTCATATGCTATAACAGGAATATTCTTTTCCTTTGCTTGGTCAACAACTGTTCCAAGTGAATCACCTTCAATAGCAACTATAACTAATAAACTAACTGGTTTTGCAATCATGTTCTCAATCTGATTAACCTGAGTTTGAACTTCATTATTTGCATACTGTAAATCAACCTCATATCCAGCTGCAGTTAATTCTTTCACCATATTTTCACCATCTTGATTCCAACGTTGCAAATCCTTAGTAGGCATTGAAACACCAATAACTTTAGTGTCTCCTGCAGCAGATGAATTACTCGAACCACTATCTGTACTGTTTGTATTGCTACCACATCCAACAAATAATGTTGCTAATAAAGATAAACAAACTAACGAACTTATTAACCTTTTTTTCATAATAAGCCTCCTCCTAAATTTTAGGTTATATATTATTTATGAGTTAAATATAACACAATGTATCTAGGACTTATTTACGACTTTCTATAAATTTTCATTATTTGTAAATAAAATAAATATGAATAAAGCTAGCATAAATTTGTTTATATGCTAGCTTTATTTCAAAAAAATCCTATTTACTTTAAAACACATATATGTAGACGCCTCTTTAGTCAACTTATTTCGTTTGTATTGATTGGGGAACATTTAAATACACATCTTCCTTTAGATGAAAGCCACTATCAATAATTATCTCATCCATATTTTCCTTATTCACAGCAATTGGTTCAAGGGCAATATAGGGAACATCATATGTTCCATCATAAATGGTTTCCATATGTTCAAGCGTTTCTCCCTGTATAAGTTTAATAGCATATTCTGCTGCCTGCTTTGCAAGCTTATCCACCGGCTTGTATACAGTCATCAGTTGCGTGCCCTCTACTATTCGCTGACAGGCAACTAAGTCTGCATCTTGTCCCACTACTTTAACGTTATCAATCAGCCTTTTTTCAGATAATGCCCTGATACCCTGTGTAGCTAAATCATCATTGCCAAACATGATAGCATCTGCCCTTTTTACTATATCTATTTTGTCATAGATATAAGAAGCAGCTAAATCTGCTTTCCAGCTATTTGCATACGCAATATCTAGAATATTTATACTATTATTATTCATAACATTCCAGAATCCTTGCTTAACAAGTGATACATTATTGTCCTTTTGAGATCCGCAAACCATCACAACACTTTTTCTAGGAAGCCCTGCTTCAATCAGAGCTTCTGCCATTATGATTCCTACTTTTTCGTTATCAAAGGAAATGTATAAATCTGCATTGGCATTTGTTATTAAACGATCATAACAAATTATTTTAATACCGGAATCTTTGGCTTTTATCACTACTTCTGAAACCGCTTCAGAATCAATCGGAATAATAACTAGAGCATCTATTTTCTTTTTAATAAAGTATTCTATTTGCTCTATCTGCTTGTCAACATCTCCATTCGCGTTTTGCACATTGACTTGTGCACCCAAATCCTTTGCGGTTGAAACAAATACATCCCTGTCAAGCTGCCACCGCTCTATGACAAAGGAGTCAAAACACATGCCAATCTGAATTTTATCTTCTTTGACCAGTTCATTATCCACAATTTTAGTATCTGTTTGATTGCATGCAGTTAAAGGAAATGCCAAAGTCAAGAGTGCTATCGAAATCAGAATTATTCTCTTTCCACTCATTTTCATAATGGTTAACCCTTCTTTCTTTCTTTATAATCTGTTGGAGTTACCCCTACGTTTTTCTTAAAAGATCGGCTAAAGTAATTTGGATCTGAATAACCGACTTTCCCACATATCTCCTTCATACTTAAATCTGAATTTGCTAATAGAGCTTTGGCTTTATCAATACGAATGTTTGTTAAATAATCAATAAAATTTACTCCTGTTTCTTCTTTAAAAATCTTACTAAAGTAGTATGGACTAATGTCAACTTCTCTTGATACATCATCAAGAGATATGGCTTTATTGTAATTAAGGTTAATATATGCTTTGGCTTTTGCAATAACGTTAGTAGATCGATCTTTCTTTTTACTTATCATATTTAAGCAGCATAATCTTATTTTTTCAATAAACCAATTGCGGATGCCCTCCATATCATTGATTTTCAACAGAGTTGGAAGATAATCCTGTCTAGAGAGGAACTCATAGGTTATACCACCGCTTTCGTAAACAATGTGTTCACTCCATAGAATAAATTCCAACACTTTCAATTTAATATCCATGATATGGTCAGAATAGTTAGATATCATCCAGTCAAAGAAATGATTAGCTGACATTACAGCTCCATTTAAGTCTCCTGCCTCTGTACTCTCAAAAACAGCTTTTTCATATTCAACTGGATAATTATCTTCATAATCACAGTTGATTGCCATATCATCCACATGAGCTACCATTGTAGTTGTATGAACTAATGTGCTGAGAGCTTCATTATAGGATTCCATTGCCTCATTAATATTGTGAACTGATCCAATACCTATACGAAAACTTACATTTAAACGTTTTCTTAGCATCAGAACCAATTCTCTAGACTTATTAATCAATTCAATTCGATCATTGTACCCCATGGCAAACTGGTTTGTTGGCACAAAAACAGCTATTTTATTAGCCATAGCATAACCAACAATGCATTGAAAATAGCTTTTTACAATTTCTCGAATTATACCATAATTGTTCTGTATATGAACACTTGTACCAACAGCATTTGTCATATGATTTCCGACTTGCTCTTCTCCACTTATAAGTGCAATGATATAGCCACTATTTTCTTTTATGCCAAGGAGCTCTTTGTAATTTTCAACGTCTTCTCTAAAATATTCATTAAATAATATGTTGTTAATTAGACCATTTTCAATAATTGGTATGACTGTTTCCAATTTCTCTCGAATAATTAAATCTCTGCTTCTTTTTTCCCTCTCCTTTTCAATAATATCTATAGCTCGTTTTATAACCTGAATAATTTTCGTTCTCGCTACTGGCTTATTTAAGTATTCCAAGACCCCTAAATTAATGGCATCTTGTGCATAATCAAATTTATCATAAGCCGACATAATTATAAAAATGGTATTAGAATAAATTTCTTTCATTTCTTTTATTGCTTCAATTCCATTGATTCCAGGCATCTGAATATCCATAAATGCGATATCAGGTCTGAAGTTCTCTGCTAATTCTACGACACTGCGACCAGTTTGAGCTGATTCTATAATACACTGTTTGCCAAATTCTTTTCCAATGATAAAGCGCAGAGAGTCAATCACAATTCCTTCGTCATCAGCTAGCATTATTTTATACATCTGAGCCATCTCCTATGTCATAAGGTATATATATCAAAACTTCTGTCCCTTGATTTTCTCCTTCACTAATTATATTAAATACATCTTCATGTTGATAAAGCAGCCGCAGTCGGCCAATAACATTATTAAGACCTACTCCATTAGAATCTTTGGACAAATGGACCATTTTTAACTTACTATGAATAACCTTATCAATTAATTCCTGAGACATGCCAATTCCATTATCCTTAATGCTGATACAAACATTATTTTCTATGCTATAAACTGATAATTCAATCAGTCCCTGCCAATCAATGTCTCTAATTCCATAATTTATACTATTTTCAACAATTGGCTGTAAAATCATACTTGGCACACGTATTTTTAGATATTTATCTTCAATATATTTTTTAAAATGAATTTTCCCCGAAAAGCGGACATTTAGAATGTAAATATAATTGTCTACTAATTCTATTTCTTCTTCTAGCGTTACTGTATCATTATTTTTTCTCACATTATATCGAAAAAAATCCGCCACATGCTGCACATATTCATAGGTTTTATCATCGCCTTCGATCATGGCTAACTGCGCACCAGCATTTAAAGTATTAAACAAAAAATGTGGATTAATCTGTGCCTGAAGATATTTAAGTTGTGCATCCTTAAGATGGGTTTCCATGAGCAGCTCCTTTTCTTCCATTTCGCGCTCCTTATTCATGCCATCTTTGAGTTTTTCAATGTATTCTTGAATACTAACAACCATTTTATTAAAAGCAGTACTTACAACACCTACTTCATCTTTAGTAGAAACTTTAACTAACTCAACTTCAAAGTTTCCGCGAGCCACCTGATTTGCTGTACTTGCTAAAACCTTCAAAGGGTTTGTAATAGTTCTTGTTACAAGAATAATCAAAACAACACTGCTAAACGCAACCAATATCATAACTATGATGCTAATTGTTTCAATATAATGGAGAGAATTCACAAGTGTTTTATAGTTTGAAGAATTGTCTTTAAACTGTTCATTGTTTAGACTATAAATATATACATTTATATAATCATATAACTCTGTAGCATTTTCGTAATGCACTTTATATTTTTCGACATTTCGTCCACGTTTGGCCTCAATGGCTTGATTTGTTATTTTTAAATACTCTTCAGACATTTCTTTTATATTTCTTGCCATAATATTCATAGGACTATTAGTTTTCTCATCACTTGTATTACTAATGAGATTAGCGTAATCCTGTTCATATCGATAATAATTTTCAATGGAGTCTGATGTTCTTGTATTTAGATAATCAGTGAGGCTGGTATGTACATCTGCTAGTGTGTCAGCAAGTTCATTTAAGCTGATATTCGCCACATATACCCGTTCTAGCTGATTAACCATTACATTGATATTAAAGTACATAAAGATATTGACAGTTAATATAATTATCGAAGTAGCAATAAAAAGCGCGATTAATTTCCCCTGAATGGTAATACTCAAAATTCTTCTTTTAACTCTACTCATCAATTGATTCATTGGTAACTCCTAAATATTCATTAACATTGTCGGCGGTAATTGAGGAAATATTTACAGAAAAATACGCGCTTACATGTCCAGTTTTCTTATACTCCTCTAATGCCCTTACGCAATACATCCCCATTTGCTCAGTATCTACAGAAATAGTTGAATATATGACATTTCGTTCAATGGCCTTTAGAATTGTGTCAGAGTCATCATATCCAATAATATTTATTTTACCAACCTTATTAAGATCTACAACCTCTTGATATACGCAGGTAGTATTTAAATCATTAGTACATATAATAATATTTGGGATACTTTTCCAATTAATAAAAATATCTCGAATAGATTCCTCTACAGCAAATGCTCCGTTATTGCTGATGGAAACGGTTTCCACTTTAAATTTTCTTTGATTTGTACTATTTTTTATAGCATCTTGAATTCCGGAAAAAATAATATTTTGACTAGTGTTATCTGCGTTAGTATTCATTAACACCAGTATTGTCGTCTCTATAGAATCGTCCGTGCTCATGGGTATTTTTTCAATTTCATAAACTTGTTCACCATATGCCAAACCCAAGTTATAGCTGTTAACACCTACAAAGCTTTTCCTAGTACTATTGCTGTTATCGCTTAGTGCTGTAACAACTGGAATACCAGCATCGTTTGCTTCATTAATCAATGCTGTCATTTCTGCACTCTCATCTGCTTCTAAAATAATGCCATCAACTTTGGAATCAATGGCTATCTTCATAAGATCTATAGATGAATACTCTACACTTAAATTATATCCAAGCATTTCGATATAGCTGTTTTCATTTAATGCTGCTTTTGCCCCTTCATATACGCTTTTCCAAAAATATGATTTCCTGTCGTCCGTAATCATTACATAATAGTTGTTGAGTTTCTCATGCTTCTCTCCAGTAAGTTCTTCCGTATTAATATCTGTCAGGTTTTTAAAATAAAATAAACATCCAATAGATAAAAAAAGTAGAATTACAATAAAGCTGAACGAGGCAATCACGATGGACTTGCTGTTTCTGGTAGTAGTCAATATATTGTTTGCTGTATTATTGCTTTTTCTCATTTTATATACCTCCAAAGTAGGTTGAACTCTAAATCTATATAGCACACCCCACCACCTATATTTTCTCTATATAGCCTTTTTTGCTTATTTGGGATGTTTTTAGGCATTTTGGGCTATATAGCAAACTAACATTAACTAAAAATAAATCTAATACCTTTTCCCATGGTAAAATTTCTGGTAAAATTTTTAGTTTTAACTTGCAAAAAATAGTAATATTACCATTTCGTTGTTATAGAAATTATATCTTAAAATAACCCTAAAGCAAACTTTATTTTATATCCGAAATAGTTATTTCTAAAATGGCTTTTCTTGTCTTGTCCGACTATATCGAAATATTTCGAGGTTTTTGGCAAAGAAAAAGATACTACACATTAGGCATAGTATCTTAATATTTATTTAGTCGATTAGAATTTAGTGAGTAAAAGCAGTAATAAAAAAATATCACTGAAATGAATGCTTTATATTCCTTTTTAGGCGCGGCTATTTTAGCACCGACTAAAACATTCTCGCTTTACACCTTAAAACGATACCCAACTCCCCATATTGTTTCAATATACTGCTCATTGTGTTTATCTTTTTCTATTTTATCTCGGATTTTTCCCACATGGACAGTTATAGTTGCGCTGTCACCAAAATAGTCCATACCCCAGACCTTTTCCAGCAGCATCTCCTTACTGAATACACGATCTAAATTCTGTGCCATGAAAAGCAATAAATCATATTCCTTTGTTGTAAAGAGTATTTCTTCCCCATTTAATGTCACACGTCTTGCGTCAAGATTTATTACAAGGCCTCTTATAGCCAACTCAGCTTGTTTAGGCCGTTGTCCTGTCCCGATTAGCTTTTCATAACGGCTTATATGGGCTTTGACGCGGGCAACCATCTCGTTGGCGCTGAAAGGCTTTGTGAGATAATCATCTGCTCCTAGTCCGAGGCCTCTGATTTTATCTATATCATCCTTACGCGCTGAAATCATAAGAATAGGAATATCCTTTTTTTCACGAATTTTTTTGCATATTTCAAAGCCATCCACTTCTGGAAGCATAAGATCCAGAACTATTAAATCAAAGGATTCATCTAAAGCCAGTTCAAGGCCTTTTACACCATTGTGCCTAATTATGGCCTCAAATCCGTTGATTTCTAAATAGTCCCTTTCCAGCTCTGCAATGGCTGTATCGTCTTCAATAATCAAAATTCTTTTCTTTTCCATTCTATTTTACCTGCCTAATCGGGATATTAAACGATATTTCAGTCCATTCCCCTTTTTTACTATTAGCTTCTATTGTACCGTTATGCTGCTCTATGATTTGTTTTGCAATAGAGAGTCCCAAACCTGATCCTCCGGTATTTCTATTTCTAGAAGGGTCTGTTCTGTAAAAACGGTCGAATATTTTTTTTAGCTCATTTTGCTCGATACCAATACCATTATCCTTAATTTTAACTGTTAGACAATCAACCTGCTCAGCAAAGACAATATTGAATAGCTTCTGTTGTTTGTCCATGAATTTTAGGGAATTACTTACTATATTTAGCATTACGCGTTTTACTTTCTGGCTGTCCATATAAACCTTCAAGCCTTTGGCTGTCAAACATTCCGATACCAGTTCTACACCCTTGTTATCAAGTTCAAGGTGCAACTCCTCTATGAAGTTGGTATAAAAGCCCTCTATATCCACATCTTCCATGTTGAAAGCCTCTTTGCGCAGGTCAAGCTTAGAAAAGAGGAACAAATCATCAATCATAGCATCCATATCACTTGACTTAGTATAAATTACATCAAGATATTTAGATAACTTCTCAGGATCATTTGCGACCCCATCGCGTATTCCTTGGACATAGCCCTTGATTGAGGTTATAGGTGTTTTCAAGTCATGAGTGATATTGGATAGAAGCTGCTTCCTGTTTTCCTCCATTTCAAGTTGATTGTCAATGGACTTTTTAAGCTCATACCTCATTTTCTCGTAAGAGTGCATAACACGTCCTATTTCATTATTGGACCTTGATTGCAGATGAAAATTCAGATTGCCAATAGATATTTGCTGTGCGCAATTCTCAAGTTTTTTTAGTGGATTTACAATGTCTTTTGTTGTTATCCATAATAACGGGCCAATAATTATAATGGTCAATAATAAAAGCCCTATAATCAATATATAGTAATAATGATTAACCGCTTCGTGGGTACTTTTCATTTTGACAAGAAAGTAATAGCTTAGTTCACCTGAATACTCTTGAAAGTCATATTTCAAAACAGCATATTCTTCGTTATTCCAAGTAATTTCCTGGTCCAAATAATTAAGTCCGTAATCCATGCTCTGGCTTGCACTGCCAATAGACTTCATCTGGCTATATACGCTCTCATCAAAACTTTCAATCCCATAAAATTTGTACTGTTCTTTGTTTTCTACAATAACGAACCCATCAAAACCACTTAATTGTTTTGATATTTGCATAGGAAGGCTATCCTGTAGAAGTATTTCCGGCTGATATTTCTCCGAATAGCGCACGTCCACAACAATATCAATCGCACTCTTGAAAGCCTCTTCCGGTGTCTGCTCACCAAGCATAGACTTAGCAGCATCACCCATGGCGCTTGTGATCAAGCCAACTCCAAAAAAGACAATTATCATGACTGATACAATCAATATTATTAAATATGTAATAATCAGCTTGACCCTTAGAGACATCTTCTACACTTCTTTCCTCTCAAATATCATCATTCCAGCAATTATAAATATGACACAATATGAAAGCATGTACATTAAAGGAGGTAATGCCATTGGTAAATTGACTCCATTAACTAGCGGCTGATACCAGTTGACAAAATTTGTTGGTAAAAATTCTTTTACATTTGTTAAAAATATGCCTGCAACACTAATTCCAAACCAGATAAAAAGGTTCATAACAATGGCCATACCTGGGCTGTTTATTAGCATTGTGAAAAAACTTGTAATTATCAGGACCATTACCAGAAAAGCAAAAGCGCCCAAGTAACTGACAAATAAGCCTCCAAGGTTTCCAAAAGCTTCAGTGCCATTTATTACACCGCTGACAGCTACACTAGAAATACCTATAATCAATAGATATATGCCAATTTCTATCGCTCCAGCAAATATTTTCCCTATATATATTATACTTTTTGAAATAGGTAATGCAAATAGATTTTTTATAGTGCCATCCTTGAATTCGCTCGGTAGCAGCTCACTACCAATAAAGATGGTCAATACTGGCATGACAAAACCAGTTAGAAGTTCCAAAACAAACATAGGGAATCGCTGCGGTGCAACCATCTGAACACCTGTATTATTGTTAATAAGAAAACTGACTATACCAATTGTCAATGCACTAAGTACTGAAAGGGCTATTAAAATCTTTGTTTTAGTTTGATAAAATATTTTAACATATTCATTTGCTGTAAACAAAACTAATGTATTCATTTCTCATTTCTCCTTTTTGAAACCAAGTCAAAGCTGTGCTCCTAATTTTAGCAGCTTAAATTCCTGTTTCCCACATTTTCACTGTTACTTTTTCTATCCTGCCATTAATATCTGTTCCGTCAAACTTTGGAAGTTTAAGCTCGCTCACAATTTTTCCATCACACATAAACATAATACGCTCCGTTCTTGCAGCTACCTTTGCATCATGAGTCACAAGCATAATTGAAGTACCTTCCCCATTGATTTGCGAAAAAATGTCCATAATCTCCTCCGCAGTTTTTGAGTTGAGTGCGCCAGTAGGCTCGTCACCATATATTATTTTTGGGCTATTCATAAGCGCGCGGCATATTCCTACACGCTGAAGCTGTCCTCCCGAGACCTGTGTAATGTCACGATTTTCTAGTTCTGCAATGCCCACCTTTTTCATAAGTGTTCTCGCTTTTTCAGTAATTACCGCGACGTTTTTTCTGTTGTCGCGCATTGACGGAAGAATGATGTTGTCAAGTATATTCAGATTTTTCATCAAAGTCGGCTGCTGAAAAACAAATCCCATCTTTGTTCTACGTATATCTGAAAGCTCATTCTCTCTAACCGCAGATAAATCTCTGCCGTCAAAAGCGACCTTTCCGCTGTCAATACCATCCATTCCGCTTAATGCAAACATCAGCGTTGATTTTCCTGATCCCGACGGTCCCATAACCGAAACGAACTCTCCCTCGTTTATTTCAACGGAAACACCATCGAGAACATTACGCTTTTCATCGCCCTCACCAAATGATTTCACTATGTTTTCACTGATAATAACCTTATTCATAAGCTTTACCCCTTTATATTCTCAGATATTTTTATTTGTCCTGCACGTGATGTGCCTATAATTGTTACAATAAGCACCGAACATGTCATCATCAGCGGACTTAGTAAATACGCTGAGAGTGGATTAACCTTAAATCTAAACGAAGATGCTCCAAAAGAGGAAATAAGCTGGCCCGCAAGTACCTCTCCGAGAGTATTTGCCAAAAGCGTTCCAAGAACAATTCCGACAATCAGAACGAATACCGAGCGAGAAACATACTGTGCCGTAATATCAGAGTTTGTAAAACCGAATGCTTTCATTACAGCAATAGAATATCCGTCTTTTGAGATAAGCATTTTCATAAATAGCAGTGTAACCAGTGCCGTTATAATCAGTGCAACGATAACTGCAACGTAGGAAACCTTTTTGACGGAGTCCATTGTCGTACCGAATACCTGTTTAATATATTCATCAATGCCTAAAATCTTTGCATAACTAAATCTATCTTCATATTCCGAAACCTTTTTATCAACAAAAGATTTATCTGATAGCTCCAACCAAATATCGCACCACATAATGTTCGGCGAGCTATCTGTAAAAACAGCCTTCGCTGTTTTGCCACCATTGGTTATGTCAGAATAGATTCCGCTTACTTTAAAATTCCTCTCTTCACCTTCAACCACCAATGTAATAACATCACCGACCTTTTTGCTCAGTTCATCAGCATTTATATTCGATAATGCAATTTCATCTTCTGCTGTTGGGACTCCGCCCTTTGAATATTGCACTGGGAATATTGAATGGTCTCCAAGTCCAATTTTTATACTTTCCTCAGAGCCATCATCCGTCTTAACATTGAATGTTTTTGTTGTAAGCAATGTATGCCTTGAAATAGCACTATCGCTGTTAATCTTCTTTAAAATATCGGTGGTTTTTTCAGAAATGTTGTCGACCTGTTGAATGCTAATACACATATCGCTGTCACCTATTCCCATATATTTGATGAAGCTTTTTGAGGATATGGTATTGTACAGGTTCTGCGGGACAATAATGATAAACGACGAAATCATAAGTACCGCAAACATTGTGGTGTAAAGCCTTTTTCTTGAAAGAACATCTTTGACACCAAGAAAAATATTCGTGTTAAACAGCCTGTTTTTGCTTAGGCAAAAACGCTTTGAACTTGCAGATTTTTGCTGTGAAGCGCCAAAACGTATAGCTTCTGCGGCGGATATTTTTCGAAAACTTTTCAGCACTCTGCTTACATAAGCAATAATTGAAAGAAATACAAGCAGTACTCCCATCGTTCCTAAAATCGAGGCAAATGAAGAATTTTTGCTTTCACCCATATAAAGCCGTATATTTTCAAGAAGCGAACTTCTAAATAAAAACGAAATTGCAAATCCAAGAATACAGCCAATAGCCGCAATCGCAGTGTATTTTGCAATATAAATCCTCTTAATGTTTGAAACACGCATCCCTATAGCTTTCATAACACCTATTTCCAGGTAGTCGTCCTCTATTTTGGCAAGCAGAGTAAAGCGTATACACATAAATGCAATTGCAACGACAAGGGCGCTTATTAGGAGTAAAACTGCAATCATTAGCCCGTCAGAAATAGCGCTAATCATTTTAAAAAGCGGATATGTAATCGTTGGTCCATTTGCTTCAAGTCCTGCGGAGGTGTAAGCAGCTTCAAATGCTCCAAGCTCCGACAAATCCTTTAATCTGAACTCAATCAGATACTCTGTACTTCCGAGTCTTTTTATTTCGGTGTAATCATTTTCACTGACAAGAAATCTCTTTGATGAAGAAAGTGTAGAATTCATCTGTGAATCCCGTAAAAATCCCTCAACGGTAAATTCCTTTCCACATATTACAGCCTTATCACCCACCTTTGTAGTGTTGTCTTTCATATAGCATATCGGAACATAAAGCTCACCGTCGGATACGTTTATGACGTTTCCATCAAGGTCAAGAAGATAGTCGAATTTCTTGTTCTGCACACATAAACCGTTATCCTGAGCACTACCTGCAAGCGAACCTTTTTCAAATATAATCTGCGCTCCATCAACGTTGAGAAATTCAAGCACCTGGAATTCATCCACATTATCATTCTCCTCCACAAAAGTCGAAAGACGCTCAGTATTAATTTCCCCCGAATGCATTTGCAAAAAATGTGGTGTCTTCGCCTGCGTCATAAGCGTATCTATCGAGCCTGAAAGATTTACAACGAGTATCGCCGCAAGCGAAACAAGCATAGCCTCAGCAGCAACAAAAATCATTGTTGTCAACGTTATCAATTTACTCTTTAGAATGTCATTGCGCATTATTCTATAATACATAAGTCACCTCTGTTTTCAAGTTTTGTAATGGATTAGCCCCTTATTATTAGAGTAGCTCCTATAATCACTTATGTTTTGATCTGATAATTTGAAACCAAATCCAGGTAGTACTCCTCAATTGTAGGAAAATCAGCCTTGATTTCATGTATCGGCCTCGTATCCAACCACTTTCCATCCTTTATTATACAAACCCTTGAAGTTATCTGCTCAATGTCATGAATCAAATGGCTAGATATAATCATCCCCACATTTTTTTCCTCAATAATCCTTTTGAGCAAATGCACCAGTTGGCTTCTTCCTTCAATATCCATTCCTGAGAATGGTTCATCCAACATGATTAACTTTGGTTTAATCAGCAGAACCTTTGCTAGATAAATGCGTTGTTTCATCCCTGTTGAAAAAGTTTTGATTCTGCTGTCCCTTCTATCACTTAGCCCAGTCATGTCCAAAACTTCCTGAATATCTTCATCAGTTACTTTTGAGTAGAGGTTGTGATGCAGCTTTAGGTATTGATAAGCTGTCAAATAAAGGTATGGCGAAGGGTCTCCAATCATCATGCCTATTTCATTTTTTGTCAGTTCCGGGTTGTTCAATATTGAGCTTCCTTTATATATTGCCTCACCATTATCTGGGCGAATCATCCCCATCATTGCCTTCATGGCTGTAGTTTTTCCAGCGCCGTTTGGCCCTAGAAGGGCAACAACCTCACCCTCCGAGACAGTGAGGTTGAGCCCTTGTATACCATGTTTTCCATGATATTGCTTTGTCAAATTCAGGACTTCTAATAACATTTAGTCTCTCTCCATTTTTATTCAAATTTAATCTTCGTTACGGTTGAAATCTTTGGCATCTATTGTTTCAATACTCTTCCCGTCAGGGCTAAAGGTATCAACAGAAGTGCTGTTAATGTGATTGATAGATGATGAACCTAAGAAGGAAACTTCATGAGCTGTTCCATTTTCATCTTTTCCTGTGGTATCGATTTTTACATCAAAGGATTTGATCTGGTTATTTTCATCTACATTGAGTTTCAATAAAATACCTGTTAATTTGACGTCTTGTTTTAGCTTAGGCATATTTTTTCCTAATTCAGAGAATTCCTTCAAGAAAGGCATCTTCTCCATCATCAGCCTCTTTTGGGCTAAATCCATACCATCTTCACACTCTATATTGCTACAATTGCTATTATTTTCAGCTGCTATTCCAACCAATAAATTCATTGGCACAGGAATCTCATTTTCGTTTAAATCCACTGTAATACTCTTAGTACCATCAGCATTTTGAGTCAACTCAAACTGAGCTTTCAGATCACCCATTAAGTAGTCCATCAGAGCCTCTCCAGTCTTTCCCATGTGCTGCTCTTCCATACCCTCTTCCTTATTGATTTCTTTATGCTTCATGTCTGTGTCTTTAGTCATGTTAATCAACTGATAATACTTGGCATTAGTTTGATCAACAAGGTATGAAGCTTCTCCGCTTTTATAGAATGATAGGTCTTGCTCCTTGTCCATTAGCTTTATCTTGATATTTCCACTGGCTTCTTTGCCTTCTAGGTTTTCTTTGACATCACCTGTCATTTCTGCAATTACTTTGCCATTGTCTGACATTTGAAATGTGCCATCAAAAGAAGTACTTGATAAATGCTTTGTTTCCTGTGAGCTTTTCATGATTTCTTTAAATGCTTCATAGCCTCCGTTACTATAAGTAGATGTAGAGGTAGCGGCAAATGCAGTAGCAGTAAATAACGTGACCGCTGCCATAACCAGTATTCCTAACTTTACCTTTTTGTTTTTCATTTTCAATCTCTCCAATCAAATTAATTTTTTATAGCTTCATGCTACAATTTAATTATAAAAGTCAAGAATAAAATGCCTCTAACCAAATTCTAAAATTTTTCTAAAATATTCAAAATTGTGGCTCTAAAACAAAAATTCCGTTTTTATACAACTCAATACTCGTAGCAAAACGAATTTAAAAACATACTATAGATATGTATGGATATTATGTAAATTAGTCATAGAGGATATAAACTTTTAAAGAGAGTTTGCAAAAAGCTTGTAGATAGTAACTAAAAGGAGAGAAAAACATGATACCTGCATTTATAAGTCTTGTTACCTTTAGCAGAATGGGATTGACATTGCCAATGTCTAAGACCTGAATTAATTGATAAGATAGGTTACTGGAGTGAAGAACTCGGGTTAGGGGACGGAGAAATATCAGTCCGAATAAATAGGTTTACTCCCTTTAAAATCGGGTTTGTAGAAGATATTAAAATTGATATGAACCAACATTTACCCTGTAGCGAATGTAAAGGGCAAAATTTTTGTACTCTAGATAAAGGTAAGGGTGCCTGCTTTGAAATTCTTGCTAAGAGACACAAAAATACTGATTTTGTTTTTCTGACAATAACTTAATCAAAGAAATTCTCTTCCTTCGCGCTTAGAAAACAAAACGAAATATATGCTTCTTTAAAATCCTTTTGCGCTTTTCGTGATATCGGGACTCTGTAACCTGTTTTGGTTATGACTTCCCCTTTGATAAAAGTATCTATGTTCAACAAATTTACAATATAACTCCTGTGGCATTTGAAAAAACCTGCTTCAATACTCAGTTGCTGTTCAAAACAATATAAAGGGTCAACAGATTTCAATATAACTCCTGATATTAAAGAAATGGTTGTTCCTTTATGTGCTGCTTCTGCATACTCAATTTCATTAAGATACAACTTTTTAAATCCGTCAGCAATATGTATGACTATGCTCCTTTGCGTCTTTTGCAGCTCTTTAGTTACTTTATAAAGTGCTTTGGAAAGCTCATCATAATCCACAGGTTTTAACAGATAATCGCTTGCTTCCACCTTATATGAGGCAATTGCAAATTCTTTGGCAGAGGTCAGAAAAATGATTTTTGCTTTATCGTCAAATTCTCTTATTTTCTTTGCTGTATCAATACCATTCAAAATAGGCATCACAATATCTAAAAATATAATATCAATGGGCTTCCGCCTATTTTCCGTGATTAAATCACCACCGTTGTTAAATATTAAGATTTGTGAGGATATAGCCGAAAGCGACAGCCATTTATCTATTTGGGTTTTGGCTGCATCTATAAATACTTTGTCATCATCACATATAGCAATTCTCATAAACCACTGCCCTCCTTGATTCATGAATTATATCATGCCGAACAACACATTTCAACGAAATACCCTATTTTATCACCGTTGACTCCAGAATTTCGACATTCTAGCTCGAAATATAGAAAAAAAGCTACTTTTATGATATTATATGCTATTTTAAATAATCTTTTACCGGTTTTCTATTCTTTCTTGATTTATTTACAAACTGCTCCTCCATTTGCAGACGAAACCAATTTAATATATTTCGAAAGATATCCGCATTTTACTTTTGGCTCAATTGGGCTCCAATATTTTTTTCTTCTTTTAATCTCGGACTCATTAACTAATAGATTAATAGTTTTTGCATTAACATCATATTCAATTAAGTCACCTTCTTGAATTAAGGCAATAGGGCCACCTTCAAAAGCTTCAGGTGCCACATGTCCTATACAGTTACCCCTGGTTCCCCCTGAAAACCTTCCATCTGTCATCAAGGCAACACTATCTCTTAATCCAAGCCCCATCAAAGCAGAGGAAGGAGACAGCATCTCTCTCATACCCGGTCCTCCTTTAGGGCCTTCATATCGGATAACAATAAAGTCTCCTCGGACAATATCATTTCCTAAAATAGCTTTCATTGCTTCTTCTTCAGAATCATAAACCCTCGCCTTGCCTTTGAAACTCTTCATATTTGAACTCATTGCAGCAACTTTAACAACAGCCCCTTCAGGTGCTAGATTTCCATATAGAATGGCAATTCCTCCGTTAGAGCTGATAGGATTATCAAATGGTCTTATGACTTCTGTATCGGAAACAACTCCTGACTCTGCTAATTCTAAAATATTGCTCCCAGAAACAGTAATATTATCCTGCAATAACGGTTTTATGGTTTTCATAACTGCCATAATACCACCTGCATATTCCAAATCCTCCATAGTATAATCACCAGATGGTTGTAATGGCGAAATATATGGGGCTTTTAAATTTATTTCTGAAAATTTATCATAAGAAATCCGCATATTTCCTTCAGAAGCAATTGCAGGCAAATGTAAAACAGTGTTTGTTGACCCACCTAAAGCCATATCAACATAAATTGCATTGTCTAAGGCAGTTTCGTTTATTATTTTTCTTATAGATATTCCATTCTTGACTAAGTCAACTATTCTTTCTCCACTTTCATAGGCTATCCTCTTCCTTTTTGCAGAATTTGCCAATGCAGTGCCACCACCAGGAAGTGAAATTCCCATAGCTTCACATAAGCAAGCCATTGTATTTGCTGTATACAAGCCTTGACACGAACCAGCCCCTGGACAAGCTTCCATCTGGAAGCATAAAAGTTCCTCTTCGCTAATCTTTCCAGCTCTAAATGTTCCTACAGCTTCAAATGCATTCTTGATCAATGTCAGTTTTTCACCTAGGTATCTGCCTGTCATCATTGGGCCAGCAGTAACAACAACAGCAGGTATATCAAGCCTCATAGCACCTATTAACATTCCTGGTGTAATTTTATCACAATTTGTTAAGAGAACTAATCCATCCAGTGCATGTGCAACTGAAACAGACTCTATGGAATCTGCAATTAACTCTCTGGAAGGCAGTGAGTAATGCATTCCAATATGCCCCATTGTAATTCCATCGCACAATGCTGGTATACCAAATATGAAAGACTGTCCACCTCCAGAATGAATGCCTTTTTCAATTTGCCTTTCAAGACTTCTCATATCAACATGTCCTGGAACAAGGTCAGTAAAACTGCTAGCAATGCCTATAAATGGTTTCTCGATAGCTTTTCTAGTCAAACCTGTGGAATGCAACAATGCTCTATGCCCTGTTTTATCATACCCTTTTTTGATTATATCACTTTTCATACTTTACCCTCCTGAACTTAATACTTTATAGTTTTTTTATTCGGTTTTAGTTATATCGTGTATTGGTTATGCAATATAATATATAACTGTGTGGTATACTTATAATATCAATATAATAAGCACTTTTATATAATAGAAATGGGATAATTATTATCGATTTTGGTTATTCCATAAAGGGCGGAGGAATTCGTATGCAGGCAAAACTGGAGTATTTATTTTATGATATACATAAAAAAACAAATTATTATGAATATCATAAACATCCCTGTTGTGAATTAGTTTATTACATTTCTGGAAAGGGAACTTCAAATATTGATGGCGTTGATTTTTCTTTTGAGGAAAACACCTTTTCTATTATGCCTATTAATTGCGTTCATAACCGTAGTTACATTGAAGATACAGAGTTTCTAGCAATAGGTTTTCTATTCAACCTACCTATTATAATAAAGGGTGGGGTATTTCAAGATATCGATGGTAAAATATTATCTTATATGCAAGAAATCAAACAGGAATTTGCTAATAAAAGGAGTCATTTCGAATTACGCTTAAATACATTAGTAGTTGAAATAATAATTCAAATTGACCGCATGATAAATGACTCTAGGAAGCAGGATGATTCTAATTGCTTTACCTATATTAAAAATTACATTGATGTACATTATAATGAGAAAATCAATTTTTACAAGCTAGCCGAATTATCATATTATAGCTTTGACCATTTTAGACATAAATTCAAAGAGTTCACAGGTTATTCACCGAACCATTATCTTATGGTTCGGCGTATTGAAAGTGCAAAAGAAAAACTAATTCGGACTGATAAAAACATCATTGATATTGCGATGGAATGTGGGTTTTCCACATCTTCTCAATTTTGCTATCTTTTTAAGAAATACGTATCCATAACACCACTTGAGTACCGCAAGCGATATGCGTACACATTATAATAAACTCCGCAATCACCACAATCCAGTGTTCCCATTACTTAAGGGCATGGAATGTGTAAGGAGAGCGTGTACTCAAAAAAATGGTGTGTAGAATTCCTCCATACACACCATTTGACACATTTCATCAAGATTTTTAGCTATATTTTCATAAGGATAACCAATTGTACTAGTTTGAATTTGATTGCCCTAACACTCATTTATAAGGTTCCCTACTTACAGGAACAAGTGTGATTTTAGCAGTGTCCTTTGCCTTTGTAGCATCTGCCAGCACTATTTTATTATCGCTGCCACTGATTACCAAATCCTTGTTATTCAATGGATGAATGGTACAAACATTAGTCTTTGGGTCTATATTTATTACCCAACCGTCAACGTTGTTGCTATCTTCTTGGATTAGTTTTGCCGGTACCGTGTCTCCGCTTCTTGGCTTGATATCTTCAGTGGATAGATATGTGCCAAACATGCTTCTTATGGAATAAATTGTACCACCCAAGTGTCTTATATAAAATTGATTTGCATAGTCTTCTTTTGTTAATAAAGCCTCTTTATTATTCACTCGGATATAATTGTTCTGACAAACTAAGTAATACCAACCCTCCTTAATTGTATTTTTGTTTGTATCTGTAGCGCTGGTAATGGACTCAACCTTAGATGGTACAAGGGACTCCTCCGGTGTTTCTGTTGGCTTTGGTGTCGGTGTTGGTGTCGGTGTTGGAGTTGGTGTCGGTGCTGGTGTTGCCGCAGCAACTGTCTTTAATTTGGTGAATACAAAATTCTGGGTTTGATATGTTGATTCTGTCCACAACAATACATTACTGTTTTTAGTTATTTCACTACCAGAAATGCCCACAAAAAGCCCATTGCTATCTTGTATTCTATAGGTTCCGTCACTGTACATTGTTATAGTAAATTTTTGATTGCTGCTGTTATTTATATCACTTTGGGTGATTTTCTCGCCCTTAACTCCTGCACTGGTCCAGTTTTTACCTGAATGAACAGCTGTAATTGTATATTGATTACCTCCTACATTGGTAATGTTAAACTTTTGGTTTTTGCTTGTTGTACTGGTGTAAAAAATTAATCCTGTAGCACTTACCATACTTGAGCCTGGGACATCAATGCTCAGTCTTGTATTGGTAGCTGCTTTAATATTATATGTGCCGTTTTCGATTGGTGCTGCTGTTGGTACAGGTGTTACTTCGGCCCCTGGTGTCGGTGCAGGTGCTGGTGTCGGCGCTGGTGCTGGTGTCGGCGCTGGTGCTGGTGTTAGCTTTGGTGTTTCTACAGGTTTTGTGGTAGTTGTACCTGTTTTAGATCCACCCGGTGTCCACCTTGCATAAAGTGTAGTGTCTTTCTTTACTAAAGCTTCGCCAAAATAAACAGGCCTGTCTGCATCCTTTGCATTTTTCTTATAATACCAGCCTGCAAAGGTATATCCTTCTCTCTTTGGTGTTTCTTTTGGCTGTAGCACTTTGCCATTTAAACCTGTTTTATTGCTTGAAACTTTAGTACCGCCGCAACTATCAAATGTGATGGTAAAGGGCTTTTGCCATGAAGCATAGAGGGTTATATTACCTTTTACGGTAGATATGTTCGGTTCTCTAACAAAATTCCAGAACGTTGTTCCATTCTTTTTATAGGTCCAACCTGCAAATATATATCCCTCTCTTGTTGGATCCTTTGGCTTTGTGAGCCTTGTGTTATATGTAGTCTTCACGCTTGCGACCGAACTTCCGCCATTTGAATCAAACTTTACTGTATAAATTTCAGGAGTCCATTTAGCATATAGATTTACATCTGTTGCAGCTTTGTCCTTATTAAAATTCCAAGCAGCTTTAAAATCCGGATCCTTAAACCAGCCAGCAAATTTATAACCTGGATTTGTACCTGGGTTTTTCCAAGTCAGTCCAGACATATACTTCACTGCAATATATGTATTCGGTTGACCTTTGATATTAGGATACCACATAATTTTATTCCATACCTCTGATGTATCAGTCATTAAATGACTGCGCGACAATTCTGAAAGGGATATATCAAAATACTCAGTTTTCATACTTCCTTTAGTATACTTACCGTTATCATATTTATTACCTGAATCCCAAGTTGTATCCATTATAACCCATCTTTTTTCGCTGCTTAGCCAAGCTTGTGACCAAGCATGTCCTACTTTGCTATCAGATTTAACAACTCCACTAATTGTTTTAGCTGGAATACCTACAGCACGAAGCAAAGCGACAGTAGTTCCCGCATAGCCTCCACAAACTGCACGTTTCCTCTCCACTACAACGGCTGGAGATTGGGGAGACGCCACATCTCCAGCTAAATCTTTTTCTCCTCTGTAGGCAGGATAGTCATAATAAATGTTTGTGGCCACCCAATCATGAATAGCTCTTATTTTTGAATAATCATCCTTGGAGGATGCAGTAATTTTTTTTGCCAAGGCAATGATATCTTTATCATTACTACCTGTTTTATTCTTTTCAATTGCGTCACTATCAGTTCTTTGAGCATTCCACAGCTCTTTGTTTCTAGCATAAGCTTTTTTGTAATCCTTAAGTATGGATTGTTGGGTACCGATGTTGATAATACGGTCGGGTCCATACACATTAGCAGAAGCCTCTTTGGGTATAAGCATAACTGCACTTACAACTATCGCCAAACTTAAAGCAATTGCCATAGCTTTTGATAACACTTTTTTCATATTAGCCTCCATTTCGCCACTGTGAACGGTGGCACAAATTGGTACTTCTTTTCCATAAAAATAACCTTTTAAATTTACCCTATAACAACTCCATTGAGATTGAGGAACTGCTCTAATATAGATACAAATAGCTTATCACAAAAAAATAACCAAAAACCGTTTTCGGCATGAAATGTTAAATTTATGACCTGAAATGTACTTTACATAAAAAACCCCTACAATCCACTATTTTTTAATGGATCATAGGGGCTCTGTGTATCACAACTGTAATGTGGTCGGCTTATTTGAAATATCTCTTCAACAATCCCTCAAAACCAGCTCCGTGTCTTGCTTCGTCCTTGCACATTTCATGAACTGTATCGTGAATAGCATCAAGATTCAGCTGTTTTGCCCTTGTTGCCAAATCCTTCTTACCTTTGCAAGCTCCAGCTTCTGCTTCTGCTCTCAACTGAAGATTTTTCTTAGTATCTGCGTGAACTACTTCACCCAGCAATTCTGCAAATTTTGCAGCATGTTCAGCTTCTTCCCAAGCAGCAAGCTTGTAAAAAGCACCGATTTCTGGATAACCTTCACGCTCAGCCTGTCTTGCCATAGCAAGATACATTCCAACCTCTGTACATTCACCCATAAAGTTAGCTCTTAAGCCTTCCACTATTTCAGCGTCAACATCCTGAGCTACACCTATTCTATGCTCATCAGCCCATTGTGCAGAAGTCTCAGTCTGCTCCAAGAACTTCTCCTTTGGCGCCTTACATTGTGGGCAATTATCTGGAGCAGTATCCCCAGTATGCACATATCCACAAATTGAACAAACAAATTTTTTCATAGCCTTAACTCCTCCTGTAATATACAATTTTAATTTTAATGTTAATTTATATAGCCTGCATTATATTAGCGGCAACAAATACATATATACCCTAAAGCTTTTGTCTTGAAACGCAAAAAAGATATTTTGTTTATTACTAAAACAGCAGTGACAAAAAATGAATTGCAAGTCCAGCTAATCCGCCGATAACTGTACCATTGATTCTAATGTATTGTAAGTCAGCTCCTACCTGAACCTCTAGCTTGTCGACCATACTTTTTGTCTCCCAGCTCTCCATTGTGTCATATATCAGCGAGCCCACCTTATTACCATATTGTGATACCATTCCCTCAGCAGCATTAATTATTACAGTATCAATACCTTCTCTGAGCACTTCATTTTTAGAAATTTCCACTACAATTTTATCCAAAATAGAGCTTACTTTTTCTGTCAACTCATCTTCATTTTCTAAAAAAGAGTTCTTCATATCAATTACTACATTAACCAGCTTGTCCTGTAGTTCACTAAATAGCTCTGATTCAATAATCTGAGTTTTTAGCTTTTCACCCTTATCAATTAGTTCCGGCGAGTTTTTCATGTTGTCAAAAAGTTTTGGAAGTGCAGATAACATAAGCTTGTTTATCTCTACAGCCTCATTAGTATCAAGCTCTTCTATTTGTCTATCAAAGAACTCCAATATCTTTCTATAAACCAACTCACCAATAAATGGTATTGCAAAGGTCTTATTTATTCCGGCTAAAACTAGCATAGTCTTTTCTTTATTATCTTCGATAAAATTGTACGTAGCTTTTAACAGCCCATGTACTATCGGTTTGTGATGGCCCATTTCAACGGCGGGCTGCAAAGCAGTCCCTAGAAATGGATAAAATTGAGCACCATTAATCTTTTTGTTTATTTGTAGCTTTATGTAGCTCTCAAGTTTTACATCATCAAAAAATGTATTAAGAGCAGCGGGCACCTGAGTTGCTATACCCTTTGATATTGATTTTTTGTTTTTTTGAATATATTCAGCTACCTTTTGAGAAACACTTACCTTATCTAGCTTGGCTTTTATTATTTCAGGAGTAAAAAAATTCGAAACTACAAAATTTGATAATGTTTTTGCAATCCTCTGTTTATTATTCTGAATTATTGCAGTGTGAGGAATTATTTTAAGACCTAATGGATGCCGAAATAGCGCAACCACAGCAAACCAATCTGCAAGTGCACCCACCATCGATGCTTCAGCAAATGCCGCAATAGACGAGAATAATAAGCCTTTGTCCTCATATCTTTTAAAAACTAAAAAAATAATAGTCATAAAAACTAATAAGGAGGTTGCAATAATTCTCATCTTTTTTAACTTTTTTCTTAGCTTTACTTCTTCATAAGCATAATCGTTTTTTTCCATACATTAAATTACTCCATAGAGCCTCTTAACTACATCAACTATCATAAATACGTATTTTATGCCTGCTTAGTCTGTTTTTTAAAATTAATTTGTTTCTGAATTATCTGCCATATCTACTACTTCTGTTGCAGTATTCAGGCTTTTCTCTATTTCATTCAAAACCTCATCCTTTCCATTTCGATTTAGAGATGAAAAAGGTATAATCTTAGTTGATTTATCCACATCGAGTACTTTTCGGATATCGTTAATTCTAGCATTTATTTGCGATCTAGTTATTTTATCTGCTTTAGTTGCAACTATTAAGGACTGTAAGCCAAAACCTTTTATCCACTGATGCATTATAATATCATCCTTACTTGGTGCGTGTCGGATGTCTACTAAGAGCACAACCAGCTTGAGATTAGTTTCCTTTCTTGAATATAAATATGTCTCAATGATATTTTCCCAGGAAGCCTTCATATCCTTTGAAACATTAGCAAAACCATACCCAGGTAAATCCACCAAATAGAAACTTTCATTAACATTATAAAAATTAATTTGTCTTGTCTTACCTGGAGTATTTCCAACTCTTGCAAGGCTTTTTCTATTTAGCAATGTATTAATTATTGAAGATTTTCCTACATTTGATCTACCAACGAAGGCTACCTCAGAAAACCCTGTAACAGGATATTGATTTGGCTTTACAGCTGTAATTTCGTGTTGAGCATTTTTTATTATCATTTAGTACTTCCTTCCTAAATTTTAACAGTTTTTATCTAGTATAATAGTTTACCTATATTTTAGCATAATAATTTATATATCACGTGATTATACTATACTAATACATAAAAAGCAAAAACCATTTTTAAAGTTTCTCCAGTTTTTCTAATAAAGCTCTAGAATTTTTTTGCGTATTTTCCAGCTGATCATATAACAGTGCTTCCTTGGAAAGCTTTATTTTGTCTGGCTCTTGGTACCTCATTATCAATGGCAGCTTATTCTTAATCTCATCTAATTTCATCTTTATCATCATCCTTCTTTTAATAAGTATTACCACTAATATTATATGTTATAAAATGAAATTAATTGAAAGTTAGTCTGAAAATAAAAAGAGAACAGCTTTTTATCTGCTCTCATTTGATTAACATAAGCAATGTTGACTTACCAACTTGCGTTGTCTATATGCATTGATAATATTTTTCCAGAAGCTTTTGAGTTTTTTCGCGGGCAATATGTAATCTATCCATCTTTTTCGATTCCTCTGACGGCTTTGATACAGATGGTTTTACATTTCTGTCAGTAGCTAACAATCTTGTCATTTTTTCTATTCTTTCCATTGTTATCGTTGTCATATATACCACCCCTGTAATGTTATTGTACTACACATTGTTATTTTTTTCAATATTTAGAAGAAGTATTAGCTCTGTAATAAATATTGATAGTATATTTGTGATTTGAAGGCCCTCAACTACAGTAAGGAATCTGTTTCTGCTCTGTAAAACGATTACTACCTCAGTTAAATTTAGATATTCATATGAAATAAACATCAGGTACTTATTAATTTTATCCAGAGTAGTAATTTCATTGTTTTTTATGTTTTCCTCTATTTTTGATATTTCACCTCTGTTTAGTTCAAAATCCATCTTTATGTCATCTATTTTCTGAATATTGTATACTGAAGCTATAATGTCATTTTTATTTCTATATGCAGAATAATATTGGTTTAATATTGACTGAAACTCATTTTCAAAGCAATAGTCGTCATTTCCAATTTTAGATATTGAATTTGAGGCATACAAATGCATATTTTTTATTACTTCCGCCTCTGCAATAATTTTTTCATTTAATAGCTCTGATATATCTTCATGTTCGGATATTTGTGCTACACATTCCTTTTTCAACAGTGATACTTTATTATTACCAATAGATACCTCCGATATATGAGCATCAGATATAATAAGTAAATAAATTATTACTGCAGATATAAATATAATAATAATAGTTGTTAACTCAATTGAAAGTGAACCTAACCCCTTCGTTATCATATTCATTGATTTTATGTTTGGTATTAAATATAGAATAATTGTCAGTAGTAAAGTGTAATAAAGTCTTCTGGTGTTTTCACTATTTTCGGAATCTTTCCATCGGTAAAAAATATAAGCTATTATTACTAGATTTACTACATAAACAACCCAATAATTTTTCATGTAGTTAAAATTAGATATTGATTGAAATATTATTGTTGTGATCATGAAAATCAATAGTAACAATGGCGGTAAATAATTCTTAATTTTTTCAGCCATAATTATAAACCTCCCTTCTATAATAAAACATTTTACAGATATTGTCAAATACGACATCAATGTTTCATTTAAGTTGGAAGGTTAATTCACTTATTTATTGTTTAATTGTTTTACTAGCCTGATAACAGAGCTAAAAAGACTCGTCTAAATTTCTACCATTAGCTTTTCTCATATTAGTATTTTCTTTCTCAAGCTTTTCCATAACCTTATTATACTCAATAGGCCTTTTTATTTTCAGTGTAGTTGTCTTAATTAAGTCCTCGTTACTCATAATAAAATATCTAATTATTTTATATTGAGGAATATCCTGATTTATCTTCTTAATCTCCCCCTGCATCATTTGTGCTATCTCATCATCGCTAAGACCTTTACTTTTTTTCTCTTCTAATAATGCCCTGTCTATTACTAGCTTTGTGCAAACTTGAATATCTCCATCAGGTGCAACATTTCCCCACACAAAGGATTCTTTTACACCCTCAATATTATTAAGCAGAAGCTCATACTCCTCTGGGAATGCCTTTTTTCCATTGGTTAATACAATCATAGACTTGGCTCTTCCTGTAATTGAAATAAAGCCATCATCATCAATAAAGCCCAAGTCTCCTGTATGAAACCAGCCATCACTATCTATAGCCTCTTTGGAAGCTATAGCATCCTCGTAATAGCCCATCATAACATTAGCCCCTCTAGTAATAATCTCCCCCATGTCATTATCATCAGGGTTATCTATCGCTACCTCTATTCCCTTCATTGGCTGTCCCACAGTACCAGCTTTATTGTAAAAGTCATTATTTGCAGCTACAACAGGAGAGGTCTCTGTTAATCCGTAGCCTTGTATTACATTAAGCCCAAGCATACCAAACCCAATGATAATTTCCTTATCTATTGGTGCAGCACCTGATACTGCCAATCTAAGGCCTGGTCCAATTTGATCGAATATCCTCTTAAAAAAAGTTCTTCTCAAATCTATGCCTACTAGCTGGAAAGCCTTTGCAACCTTGCTTAAAGTATTAATTTGTCCTTCCTTGCCGGATTTCTTAATACCCTCTTTCATTTTTTTGTAAATAGCTTCTAAAATTGCAGGAACAACTACAAGTATGGTAACGTTAAATTCCTTTAAATTTTTTGCTATATGCTTAACACCTTCGCAGTAAGCAATAGCCACACCATTATTTATCATAAACAACATTCCTATAGATAACTCAAAGGTATGGTGAAGTGGTAAAATTGATAAATGCACATCGTTAGGATATATCTTAATGCTTGATGTAATAGCACTTACATTGGCACATATATTGCGCTGATTCAGCATTACACCCTTGGACATACTTGTGGTTCCAGAAGTAAAGAGAAGTACTGACAACTCCTCCGGGTCAGGTTTTTCATCAATAAAGGTCACATCACCCTTATCTATAAGCTTCTTACCTTGCTCAACTAGTACTGGTATACTTGTAAATTTGGAAGGGTAGTCTCCATCTAGCTTATCCATGCAAATGAATTGTTGTATGGACATAGCCCTTTTGGATAATTCCAGCATCTCTTTATCGAAATGCTTACTATAAAAAATAACATCAACCCTTCCTCTATTTATCAGGTTTTCAATTTCAACAATAGGGAGATGTTTATCTAAAGGAACTGCAATTCCAGTTCCATTTACTATCGAAAAAAAGCTCAACGCCCATTCATATCTATTTTCACCTATGACAGCAAATCTCTTGTTTTTTAGGTCTAAATTATGAAGAGCTGTACCAAGTGCATCAATTTCCTTCCCAAACTCTGTATATGATTTTTCAATAATAGCTTTATCCCTTATAAACTTAAATGCTGTCTTATTTTGAAAGTCCTTTATACTATTTTGAATTAGTTCCTTGAAGCTACTTATCTGAGCATTTTCATAGAAGCCTAAACCCATTACAGTTTTTCTACCGTTTTTTTCTGATAGAGCTACACCTTTTTTACCCATACTTGTTCTCCTATATAAAACAAATTATTCTTCGATATAATTATTTATCATCTGGTTGAAGTCTACTACATAATTATTACCTGGTAATAATTATTATATTATATTATTTACTCTTTATCAATTATTATATTTTTATTATATTAAGCTAGTTCTTCTAGTATTTCCACTTATTTCTATGCTTTATACCTTACTTGGATCTATAAACAGAGTTCTTGGCTTCAGATGAAGGATTAGCGGCGGTAGACATCGGATAAAAGGATTTTTTGAAGTTATTATTGAAATAACTGTATAACAATGGTAAATTAAGCTATATACCTTAACTATTTAATGTTTTGTGGAGGCTAAGATGTCAAGTAAAATCTTGAAATTAAGTTTTGGAGAAGAGCTCGCTAATGCAATAACTCATGGTATTCCAGCACTTATGGTTTTATTCTCCTTCCCATCTGTGATTATTACAGCTTATACAAAAGGCACTGTTGTTGATATAGCAAGTGTAACTATTTTTTGTATAAGCGTTTTTCTTATGTTTTTAATGTCAACAATATATCACGTTATGCAATATGGAACTATACATAAACGAGTAATGAAAATCATGGATCACATATTTATTTATGTTGCTATTGCTGGAACGTATACTCCAATTGCAGCTTCTGTTATCGGAGGTTGGCAGGCTGGAGTTTTACTCACTGTTCAATGGGTCATGGTTATTTTCGGAATATTGTATAAGTCCTTAGCCCGTCAATCCATACCTAAGATATCGTTAATTATATATCTTGTGATGGGCTGGAGCATTGTTATATTTATGCCGCTATTTTTTAAAAAAGCAAATCCAGAGCTGTTTTGGCTAATTCTTGCAGGCGGTATTTTTTACTCTATTGGCGCAGCTATTTATGCGAAGAAGGGTTTTAAATATCACCACATGGTTTGGCATATATTTGTTTTCTTAGGCGTTTTGACCCATTACATTGGGATTTGCTTTTTTATGTATTAAGCTAAACCAAATAAAAAAGCACTTCCTGTACTTTTTATTAATTAACAGGAAGCACTTACTTGTAATGTTATTTGTAATATCAATTTTGTTTCACTTCAAACCATCCCTGGGGGTGCTTACATACTGGGCATAACGCTGGTGCATCAGTACCTTGATGTATGTGTCCACAGTTTGTACAATACCACTGTACAGGCTGTTTTTTGTGATATAAGGTCTGTTGTTCTAATTCGGTTTTTAGCTGCAGGAATTTTTGTTCATGATCTCTTTCTATGTTAGCTATCATTCTAAAAGCCGCCTCTATTGCTGGAAAACCCTCTTGCTTTGCAACATCAGCAAAGGATGGGTAAAGGCTTGTCTCTTCATGCTCCCCGTCTGCTGCAGCCTGTAGATTTGCAACTGTATCCCCAAGTTCAAAGGGATATCCTCCATTAACGTTTACATTATTATTACCACTACCCATACCATCTACAAGAAAATCATAAAATACCTTTGCATGTGCTAACTCATTGTTAGCAATTACTTTAATTTCCTGCTCTATCGCGCTATGTCCCTCATGTTTTGCATATTCTGCATAAAATGTATATCTATTTCTAGCCTGTGACTCTCCTGCAAACGCTCTTGCAAGACACTCTGATGTTTTCGTTCCTGACAACTTACCCATAAATATCCTCCCAAGAATTATTTTAAAATTTAATTTGTCCATATATATCCTAAAGCACAAATGTTATTATATCCATAAAGAGGTTATTTATTCTATTTTATTGTTAATTATTTGAAATAAGAAATATCCCTTGTCTCAAGTCGGGGGTTCAAAACCTTTAATTTGCAGTTATCTCTGTCCAAATTCTATCATAGACCTTAATTGATTCTGATAAATCCTCAAAAACCTCACAGTTTTTTATTTGCTCATCTGATGGGTATGCAGCTATATCCTTTAGTAGTTCTTCAGACATCATTTTTTTGGCTTCTGTTTGAGGTGTAGAATAACCTATATAATCAGCATTTTCAAAGGCTGTATCTTTTTCACACATGAAGTTAATAAACAGCTCTGCTTCCTTTTGATGTTTAGTATTTTTAAGAACAACCATAGAGTCAAACCAAAGATTACTTCCTTCCTTTGGTATTACATACTCTAAATCAGGATTTTCCCCTTTCATAAATACCGCATCACCAGACCAAACAACAGCCATAGCCGCCTCGCCCATAATCATTTTATCCTTTACCTCATCACCAACATAGGCCTGAACTATATCCTTTTGTACTATAAGCTCTTCCTTAGCCTTCTCAAGTTCCTCAAGCTTTTTAGTATTAAGAGAATACCCTAGCTTTTTGAGAGTAATTCCTATAGAATCTCTCTGACTATCAAGCATAAAAATTTGCTTGTCATATTTTTTGTCCCACAAAATGTTCCAGCTATCCACTGTTTCATTAACCATTGTCTTATTGTATATAATACCTACAGTACCCCACATGTATGGCACTGAGTACTCATTCTTAGGATCAAATGCTAAATCCTTAAATTTACTATCAATATACTGATAATTAGGGATATTATTCATATCGATTTTAGCAAGCATATCTTCATCAATCATTCTCTTTATCACATAGTCTGAAGGAATAGCAACATCATAATCGCTGCCTCCTGCTTTTAGCTTAACATACATGTTTTCATTATTAGCAAATGTGTCATATACAACGTTTATATTATACTTCTCTTCAAATTTCTGAATTACATCTTCACCAATATAGTCACCCCAGTTATAAACCTTGAGTGTCACTTTTTCATTCTCTGTGCCACCACAGCCTGTTAGTCCAACACAAACAGCTACAAAAATCGCTAATACTAATAAACTTGATAATATCCTTTTCATTTAATTACCCCCAAAGTATTTAATAAAAACATGCGTTAAGAATTATACTGCTTCTTTCTCTTTTCCTCTCTGGAGGATCGAATATTTATAATAACCAGCAGTAGTAATACACTTAAAAACATCAAAGTTGACAAAGCATTTATAGTTGGTTTTACACCAGTTCTTGCCATTGAGTATATCGTTATAGATAGGTTTGAAACACCTGAGCCTGTAGTAAAATAACTAATAACAAAATCATCTATCGATAGTGTTAATGCCATCAAAAAGCCTGAAATAATACCTGGCATAATCTCAGGGATTATAACCTTCCTCAGTGCATAAAAGGAGCTTGCCCCTAAATCTAATGCCGCCTCATACATATGCTTATTCATCTGCTTTAGTCTTGGCAGCACTGACAAAATTACATAAGGTATATTAAAAGTAATATGCGCCAAAAGCATTGTAAAAAATCCAAGCTTTAAATTAACTAATGTGCCTATGAATACAAACATTATCATAAGTGAAACACCTGTTACTATATCAGGGTTGAGCACTGGTAAATATGTGAGATTCATCACAACTTTTTTCTTAATCTTCTTCATATTATGAATGCCTATTGCTGCAAGTGTACCAATAATCACTGCAATTATTGAAGATAAAAGTGCTATCCTTATAGTATTGTACAAGGCATCTATTATTTGAGAATTTTTAAAAAGCTCACCATACCATTTAAAGGTAAAACCAGTCCAATTACCTCTGGATTTTGATTCATTAAACGAGAAAACAATTAATATAACTATTGGGAGGTACATAAATAGTAAAACCAGTCCTAAATAGGACTTCATAAATATCCTCTTTACCACAGTGCTGCCCCTCCCCCCTTGTCCTCATCAAACTTGGACATTATTGCAATACTAATTAATATAAATATCATCATTACTATTGAAATAGCAGAGCCAAAGTTCCAATCATAAACATTCAGGAATTGTCTCTCAATCAAGTTTCCAATCAAGGTATATTGACCGCCTCCTAAAAGCTTTGAGATTACGAAGGTTGTAACTGCTGGCATAAAAACCATAGTCAGTCCTGACATTACACCAGGAAAACTTAGGGGCAATGTTATTCTTCTAAAAACGGTAAAACTATTTCCACCCAAATCCTGTGCTGCCTCAATCAGTTTTGTATCTATTTTCATCAGTACCGTGTAAATAGGCAATATCATAAAAGGAAGAAAATTGTAGACCATGCCTAAAACAACAGCTCCATTTGTGTATAGAATATTTATGGTTGGTAAATGAAAGAAGGATAATATAGAGTTTATTATGCCATTCTTTTCAAGTAAAGTCAGCCAAGCATATGTCCTTAGTAAGAAATTCATCCACATTGGAATTATAAAAAGCAGAGACATGGTGGTTTTCTTACTATATTCCTTACTTGCAAGAATTAATGCCACAGGATACCCTATAATTAGGCAAACAACAGTACTTAACAAGGCTAGTCCCAGCGATTTAAGCATTACCATAATAAATATTGGATCACAAAACCTATAAAAGTTGTCTAGTGTAAACCTTATTCCTTGATCATCCTTAGTAGTGAACCCATAAAAAAGAATCAGCAAGGAAGGAATAATTATAAAAATTACCATCCATATCAGGTATGGATATGATACCCATTTCCTATTCATTTTTTATCCGTCCTTTTCATTATATGAATATCATTAGGATTTAAAGCCATTCCCAACGTAGAGCCCACCTCTGCCATTTCAGTGTTATGAATAGTCCAAGTGATACCCTCACTCTCAACCATCATTTCAAAGTGAACCCCCTTGAAGGTGACTGATTTAACAACGCCAGAAAACATTGAGTTTTCAGCACTAACCAGCTTAATATCCTCAGGTCTTACTACTACATCTACTTCCTCATTGGGTTCAAAGCCTTTATCTAGACATTCAAACACGTGGTTAGCAAACTCTACCGAATAGTCCTTGAGCATCCTTCCTTTTATTATGTTGCTCTCCCCAATAAAATTTGCAACAAAGGCATTCTTGGGTTCATTATAAATCATCTGAGGCGTACCAATTTGCTGTATTCTGCCCTCATTCATAACCACAATAGTATCAGACATTGTCAAAGCCTCTTCTTGATCATGGGTTACATATACAAAAGTTATTCCAGTACGCTCATGTATGTTTTTTAGTTCAAGCTGCATTTCCTTTCTAAGTTTAAGGTCTAGTGCTCCCAAGGGTTCATCTAGAAGTAGTACCTCAGGCTGGTTTACTAATGCTCTAGCTATAGCTACCCTCTGCTGCTGACCTCCTGATAGCGATTCAACAGACCTTTTATTATAACCACTAAGATTTACTAATTCCAGCATTTCATCAACTTTTTTATGAATGGTAAGCTTGTCAACTTTTTTCACCTTTAAGCCAAAAGCAATATTATCATGTACATTCATATGAGGGAATAAGGCATACTTTTGAAAAACAGTATTTACCTTTCTTTGGTAAGGAGGCAAATCATTAATACGCTTCCCTTCAAATAACACATCCCCTGAATCAGGCGTTTCGAAACCGCCTAGAATTCTAAGTGTTGTAGTTTTTCCGCAACCACTTGGTCCCAAGAACGTAACGAACTCATTTTTTAATACATACAAATTTATATCTTTAAGAACTTCAGTGCTTCCAAAGCTCTTCCTAATATCTTTTAATAAAATCAATTGATTATCATTCATAGCCCTTCCCCCATACACTACATATATTTTAGCTTTTCCTTAAAAATTAGGTGGAGATGATACCCACAAAACTACTGAATCATTTTTAGCAGCGTTTGTTATTTTGTGTGGAGACGATGGCTTAAAATAAAAGCTTTCTCCCTTTTTTACTTTAAATTTATTATTTCCAAGGCAAACTGTTATTGCTCCACTTACTACATATCCAAATTCTTCTCCGTCATGGGGATTATCAATTTCTGAACTTCCATTATGGGATATTGTAATCAAAATAGGTTCCATCATATTTTTTTGAGCATTTGAAACAAGCCAACGTATTTCATAACCTAGTTCGCTGTCTTCCTTTACGAAAACGTCATCCTTTTTGAAAACAACTTTCTCGTTTACAGTTTCGTTAAAGAAATCCTTTAAGTTTGTTCCTAATGACTCAAGAATATCCATAAGAGTAGCAATGGACGGAGAAGTTAAATCTCTTTCAAGCTGTGATATAAAGCCTTTTGAAAGCTCGCATCTATTTGCTAGCTCTTCTTGTGTCAATCCATTTTTAACTCTCAGCTGTTTAATTTTGTCTCCAATATTCATAACACTACCTCATTTTTATTATTACACCATTAAACTTTTTGTTTAATATTACAAACCTTTATCATGTTTGGGTAAAGTAAACTTTTTGTTTACTTTGAGTAAACAACAAATAAACTATCACATTATAAAAAACATGTCAATATTTATGGCAAAAAAATAGCAAAAAATATATTTTGCTATTTTAAACACTATTATATTATTAAAAGCTAGGTGCAAATTTCATTATAATCATGCCTTGCGTAATAATAAAATTACTTATTAAACCCTCGAATAAAAAGCTTTGTTCTCTCATTAGTAGAATTTGTAAATATATCCTCTGGCGAACCTTCCTCGACAATTACTCCATTATCCATAAATATAACTCTATCCGCCACTTCTCTAGCGAAAGCCATTTCATGAGTCACAACTACCATTGTCATATGCTCCTCGGCTAGCTTTCTTATTACCTTCATCACTTCTATAGTCAATTCCGGATCCAATGCAGAGGTTGGTTCATCAAAGAAAAGTACATCTGGTTTTAATGCTAGAGCTCTTGCTATAGCAACTCTCTGGCATTGTCCTCCTGAGAGTTGGCAAGGATATGCTTTTACCTTATCTTCAAGACCCATTTTAACTAAAAGAGCTTCTGCAGTTTTCTTTGCCTCTTCTTTATTAACACCTGCAACACTTATTGGTGCTTCAATTATATTTTTTAAAACATTAAAATGTGGAAATAGATTAAAGCTTTGAAAAACCATTCCTATCTTTAAACGGATTTTTCGGAGCTTCTTCTTGTCAGCATAAATGGCTTTTCCTGACTCATTAGTTGATACCATTATTTCATCTTCAACCTTTATGGTTCCAGAATCAATTCTCTCAAGTAAATTTATACATCTGAGAAGTGTGCTTTTTCCTGAGCCAGAGGGTCCAATTATCGCAACCACCTCACCTTTATTTACCTCAAAGGATATCCCGGATAGAACATCATTTTTATCAAACTTCTTATATATATCTTTTGCTTCTATCATTTTCATGTTATATTCTCCCATCTTATTACTATAACATTATAGCTACTTGTTCCCACCTCTATCTGAATAACATCTGAGGTGCAAAAATATCACGACTTGTTCCGACCTCTATCTGTATAACATCTGAGGTGCAAAAATATCACGACTTGTTCCAAACTCTATCAGCATAACATCTGAGGTGCAAAAATATCACGACTTGTTCCTTATACTGAGCAAAAAATATCACCCAGTGATATTTTTGCTCAATATTATTTATAATAATCCAGCTTTTTCTCTGCAAATTTGAAAAGCTGAGCAATAATCAAATTCATTACATAGTAGAAAGCTCCTGCTACAAACAACGGTTGAAGCGAGGATATCCTACTCTGTTCATTATTTGCAACTCTAAACATTTCATTAATACCAATTGTTGTTGCTAAAGCTGTATCCTTAACAAGTGTTATTACTTCATTGCTTATAGCAGGTAATATTCTTTTAACAACCTGTGGTAATATAATCTTAAAGAAAACTTGTAACTTAGAAAAACCCAGAACTTCTCCAGCCTCATATTGTCCTTTTGGTATAGAGTCTATTCCACCCCTGTATATCTCAGCAAAATATGCAGCATAATTTAGTGAAAAAGCAACTATAGCTGCAACAAATCTATCAATATTTCCTCCATAAATATAAAATGGTGCAAAGAATACTACCACCAATTGTAGCATTAATGGGGTACCTCTCATAACTGATATATATATACCTGTAAGTCGACTAATTACTATATTTTTTGACCTTCTTCCAAAAGCTACAACAAGTCCTAATGGAATAGCAAAGACCAACGTTAGAACAAAAAGCTTTATTGTAACAGTTATTGCATCACATAATAACCAAATTAAATTCATAGGTTAATCTCCTCCTAAAAGCAAGGCTGATACCATTATTAGATATCAGCCTTATGGTAAAATACCAATTACTACAATATAAAATTACTCGATATAATCAAATAACTATTTGCCTATTATTGAGATATCCTTACCAAACCATTTGTTTGATATTTCAATTGCTTTCCCATCTTGAGCCATGTCTTTAAGAGTATCATTTACTTTTGTCATCAATTGTACATCATTTTTTCTAAAGCCAATTCCATACTCTTCAGCCGCAAGACCTTCATCCAATATTCTGTACTTATCACCCTTAATCTGGACAAAATATCTTGCCACTACTTCATCCATAACCACTGCATCTACATTGTTTGTCTGTAATTCCATAAGACATTTTGTATTGTCGGGCAGCTCTACAACTTCCTTAAGTGAAGCTTTAAACTCCGCCTTACTATCTAATGCATTTGATGCACTTGAAGCTGCTTGTAATGCTACTGACTTTCCAGCTAAATCAGCTTGTGTATTATACGCTGAGTCTGCCATAACAACTAGCACCTGTTGATTTTTCATATATGGGTCTGAAAATAGTATGTTTTCTTTTCTATCTTCTTTAATTGTAAAACCATTCCATATACAATCTATATTACCGGTGTTAAGCTCCTGATCCTTTGAGTCCCAATTGATGGGTTGAAGCTTCAATTCCACACCCAAACGAGCTGCCACTTCCTTTGCAAGATCTATATCATACCCTACAATTTCATTATTATCATCTCTATAACCCATAGGCGGAAAACTCTCATCAAGTCCTAATACAAGCTGGCCTTTTTCCTTAACCTTATCCCATGACTTGTCAGCAGTATCTGAGCTGCCGCAACCTGATAATAAAAAAGCCGCTGCCATTATTCCTGCTAATACCTTAATAAATAATCCCTTTTTCACAATACATCCATCCCTTCATAAAATAAAATAGTTGGCATTACCACTCTATATGCTTTGGTAATATTTGTCGTTTTATTGTACTACATAGCATATGTTGTCGTTTTTTGTCTATAAGTATTTTACTTCATAACTTTAATAAAGTAAAGCATTAATTAAATAAAATATTTAAAATTAATTGAAGTAATATTTACTAAATAATATTCCGTATTCAATTTTAAAATGATTTTATTATTTTAAAGGATATGTTTAGTTTTTTTAGCATAGATTTTATAGTAGTTCCTTGTTTTATTAACTTTGAGAGGTGAACCCTTTGATTAAATTAAAAAATCTTAATAACCATATTATTAAGCTTCTGATTGCTTTTGTATTAATTGTATCGGTACTCGCTGCCTCTACAGCTGCAATCTATAATTTCAGTACGGCACAATACATAACATTATCAACAGATACATCAACTGATAAGAAATTCATTAAATGGGTTCAATTTGATGCATCATATTCAGCAATGGAAAAAGCCTTAAGTTTAGATGTAAAATCTCATGAAAAAGCTGTTCAGCTTCATTGGGTAGAGCTACTGGCCTATCTGGCAACAAAATATGGAGGAGATTTCAAAAAATACAAATCAAAAGACTTAGATGCATTGGTTGAAAAACTAAACAATGGTGAAACAATTGAACAATTAACAGCTAATATGAAGTACTATAATTATTATTTTGAGGCCTATGATGCTATACTTGGAGAATTTGTGGGTGAATATGACATTCAAGTAAAGGATCCAAATAATGAACAAAATAAACAATGGGAAAAAAAATATGGTCTCAAGGCCTTTTCTCCTATTGCAAAAGGATATAGTTTCAGCCATTATGAAGATTTCGGCACCGGCCGTTCCTATGGGTATGCCCGAAAGCATCTTGGTAATGACTTGATGGGTTCCATTGGAACTCCTATAATGGCAGTTGAATCGGGAATTGTCGAGGTTATGGGTTGGAATATGTACGGTGGCTGGAGAATAGGTATTAGAAGCTTCGACCAGAGAAGATATTACTATTATGCCCATTTACGAAAGGATAGACCCTTCCATTCTGATCTTTATGAAGGTAAGATTGTCAAGGCTGGTGATGTTATTGGATATCTTGGAATGACCGGCTATAGCACCCGTGAAAATGTAAATAATATTACAACTCCACATCTCCATTTCGGGATGCAGATTATTTTTGATGAGTCCCAAAAGGAAGGAATAAATGAGCTATGGATTGATGTTTATAACATTGTCAATCTCTTGCAAAAAAATCGTTCTGCTGTTGTTAAGGATGAAGAAACCAGAGACTTTTTCAGAGTTTATGACATCATTGAACCGAATAATGGCTATGACTTTTAGCAAGTGATATTTTAAGTGATATTTTTAATATCTATTTCTTAATAATATGAGGTGTCAATATGGTTGTTTTATTTAATAAAAGGGCAGTAAAATATATAACACTTGTAATAACAGTAATTTTTATCTTTAGTATGTCAATAGCTTTAGTAAAAACAATTACAACAGATGGTTTTAATGCAACAGAGCCAGCTCCTATTTCTAAGGATGGTATCGAAGTCCCAATAGTTATGTATCATAGTATCATGAAAAAATCCAAACAAATGGGTAAATATGTAATTACTCCAACAGAGTTAGAAAATGACTTAATATATTTAAAGAATCATGGCTATACTTCTATAAACATGACAGAGCTTATAAATTATGTATATAATGATGGGCAACTTCCTCCTAAACCAGTTATAATCACTTTTGACGATGGTAATCTAAACAACTATATCTATGGTAAACCCCTGCTGCAAAAGTACGAAATGAAAGCAGTAATATCAATTATAGGTAATTATTCTGAGGCTTTTTCAAGTTCCCCTGCACCTACCAGCGACCCGAATTATGCTCATGTATCATGGGACCAAATAAAGGAGATGAGTGATTCCGGTTATTTTGAAATACAAAATCATACATACAGCCTTCATTCAATAACAAAAAAAAGAAACGGAGCTAAACGAAACAAAGGTGAATCCTTAGAAAACTACAAGAATGTTCTTTTTAAGGATGTAGCAAAGCTTCAGGATAAACTGACAGAGGTCACAGGCATTAAACCAAATACCTTTACTTATCCCTATGGAGCAATAAGTAAAGAATCAAAAGATATGCTTAAAGAAATGGGCTTTCAAGCCTCCCTTTCATGTTTTGAAGGTGTTAATATTATAAATAAAAACAAGCCCGATATACTATTTAGTCTAAAACGAAACAATCGCCCCCATGGAGTATCTTCTGAAAATTTTTTTAAAAAATTATGCACATAGATTTATTCTATCATGTTACTTGTGTATAATAATTTAGACTTAAACAGAGAAGTAATAATGACAAAATGACATTACAAAATATTTGTAGTGTTTTATTTTTATCCATTTCTATAATGTTTTAATGAATATTCTTTAACCAATTTGACGCTATATCTATATACTATATTAAGGAAAAACTCAATTTACTGCTGAGTTATTTTTAAGATTAGCTTGCCTTCTCAATTGTCAGGAGGTGTTTATATGGCGTACATAGTAGACATAAAAAATATAGGTATGAACTATCAATCAACAAACGGTGAAATTTCTGCAATAGCTGATATATCTTTAAACATCTCAAAGGGGGAGTTTATTTGTATTGTGGGTCCTAGCGGCTGCGGCAAATCTACTCTACTATCCATTGTTTCAGGACTGCTTAAGCCTTCTCACGGTAATATATTCATTAATGGAAGCAATGTCACTGACACAAGCATGGAAGTGGGATATATGCTTCAAAAGGATTACCTTTTTGAATGGAGAACTATTTTTGAAAACGTTATTCTGGGATTAGAAATTAGAAAAGCCTTGAGCAAGGAAAATAAAGAGTATGTGTATAATCTCCTAGACACCTATGGTCTATATGAGTTTAAAGATAAATACCCTTCACAGCTTTCAGGAGGTATGCGTCAGCGTGCAGCATTAATTAGAACTCTTGCATTACAGCCTCAAATACTCCTTCTCGATGAAGCCTTTTCCGCATTAGATTACCAGACAAGATTAGCTGTAGCAGATGACATATACTCCATAATAAAAAAAGAAAATAAAACTGCAATACTAGTTACCCATGACATATCAGAAAGCATAAGTATGGCAGACAGAGTTGTAGTTCTCACTAGTAGACCTGCCTATATCAAGAGTATACATATAATCAAGCTAACGTGTGATGTAAGAACTCCTTTTAATAGTCGTGAAGCTCCTGAGTTCAGGTATTATTTTAATACTATTTGGAAGGAGCTTGATGTACATGTCTAAGAAGTTAAAGGAAATTAATATTTCAAAAGAAAGACTTGAATATTTGAAGTCCAGGAAGATCAGAAAAACATCCATTACAATGACACAAATTATGATACTTATTGTGTTTATAGCCCTGTGGGAAATTTGCGCCAAATATCAGATTATTGACCCCTTCATAATGAGCAAACCCTCTAGAATAGTAAATACTATAATTAATCTATACAATGAGGGTCAACTCTTTCAGCATATTGGAGTTACCTGTTGGGAAACCATTGTAGGCTTTTTATTAGGAACTATCTTAGGAACAATAATTGCAATAATCCTTTGGTGGTCAGAATTTCTATCAAAGGTTTTAGAACCCTATTTAGTAGTTTTAAATGGTCTACCTAAAATAGCCTTAGGCCCTATTTTTATTGTGTGGTTTGGTGCAGGAACAACCTCTATAATTGCAATTGCATTAGCAATATCCCTAATCGTCACAATTTTAGAAGTTTTAAATGGATTTTTAGCTACTGACCATGAGCAAATAAAGCTTGCAAAAACCTTTGGAGCTAATCGGCTGCAAATATTTACAAAGGTTGTTCTCCCAGCAAATTTCCCAACTATAATAAACTCGTTAAAAATAAATGTAGGTCTGTCCTGGGTTGGTGTTATTGTAGGTGAATTTCTTGTATCAAAATCCGGACTTGGTTACTTAATAGTTTATGGAGGTCAAGTCTTCCAGCTTGACCTAGTAATGGCCAGTGTAGTTATTCTATGTATCGCCGCTGGATTCATGTATAAAGCTGTAGTTATGCTACAGAGATTATTAATTAAAAGTCATATATAACATATTCACCCACTAAGGCCCTACCATCGTTTTTTATTTAGCTATTCATATAAGCAACGATTTTAATAATTTTGATTGGAGGGATTATTGTGAAAAAATTTTGTTTTATCCTAGCAGCAGTAATAATTTGCTCTACCCTTGTGTTTAGCGCATGTGGAACTAATGATGAAATGACAACGGTGACACTAAGTGAGGTTACACATTCCGTTTTTTATGCTCCTCAATATGTCGCTATAAACAAAGGATTCTTTAAAGATGTTGGATTAAATATACAACTACAAAATGGTCAGGGTGCAGACAAGGTTATGACTGCCGTATTATCTGGACAGTGTGATATTGGATTTGCAGGGCCAGAAGCAAGTATTTACGTCTACAACGAAGGCAAAGCTGATTACTCAGTAGTTTTTGCTCAACTTACTAAAAGAGATGGTTCCTTTCTTGTAGGAAGAAAACCAGAAGCTAATTTTACTTGGAGTGGCTTAAAGGGCAAGAATATAATCGGAGGAAGAATAGGCGGCGTTCCTGAAATGACTCTTGAGTATGTATTAAACAAGAACGGTGTAATTCCAGGAACTGACGTGAATATCGATACCAGCATACAATTCGCTTTAATGGCAGGCGCATTTACTGGTGGCAAGGGAGAATATGTCACATTATTCGAGCCTACAGCGTCAATGCTTGAAAAGGAAGGCAAAGGCTACATATTAGCTTCCGTTGGACAGGAAAGTGGTGAAATCCCCTACACAGCATATTTTGCTAAGAAAAGCTACATAGAGAAAAATAAAAAGATTATACAAAAGTTCACTGATGCCCTTTATAAAGGCCAACAATGGGTTGCTACTCATACACCAAAGGAAATTGCAGAAGCAATAAAACCATCCTTTCCTGATACTGAATTAGAACTCCTTGAGACAGTAGCAAGGAGATATCAAGAAATTGATGCTTGGTGCCAGGACCCTGTACTTAAAAAAAGTTCTTTCGAATTATTGCAAACAGTAATGGAGCAAGCAAATCAATTAAAGCAAAAGGCACCATATGAGAAAGTAGTCGACACAACATATGCCGAGAAGGCAATGAAATAGAGTATTCAACATTTTTTGGCATTACAAAGGGTCTGTTCAAAACCATATCGGATACAATATATTTAAGAGATTATGTTTTAATAGTATTTCCTTACAAACTTATATCAATGGATTGCAACAGACTCTTTCTTTATCACTCCTTGACCTCCATAACATAAAAAATAATGGTGTTGACATAGCTTCTATAATATGATTAACTTAAACATATATAATTAGTATGAATTGATTACGTCCAATGTATTTTTACAGCATTGGGTATTATGGAGGTAAATATGCGAATTTCTTCAAAGGGTAGATATGGTCTTGCTTCAATGATATGCGTTGCACAATTAGGAAGTGGTGGAGACTTTGTTACAGTACTTAGTATTTCAGAAAAGCTAGGTATTTCAAAAATATATCTTGAACAGGTTTTTTCTTTATTAAAAAGAGCAAAACTGGTTACCTCTACTAAGGGTTCTCAAGGTGGATATCAGCTTGCTAAGCCCTCTAATAAAATAACTGCTTTTGATATCCTTCTGGCAGTGGAAACTAGTTTATTTGAAAAAACCGAGCAATCTGTTTCTGATAAATCAAGCGAAATCGAAAAAACCTTAAATAATCTTATATGGGATGAAATGGACAATGCAATCACCGGCGTATTAAAAAAGGTTACTCTCGATGACTTAGTGATAGATGCAGAAAGCAACAAGTCAAATGAGCAATTTATGTTTTATATATAATAAAACTATAAAATATTTGCAGTTTAAGAATAATGTATTTTATGAAGGGCTGTTGCAAAACTATATTTGTTTTGCAACAGCCTCTTGCATATTACTTTATTTACTTTATCATATTAATTCTATATAATTAGTCAGTAAAAACTATTTATGGAAAATAGTTAAAAATTAAATAAACGGAGGTTAAAAATGAAGTTAAGGAATTTTTTTATTAGTGTAATTATTTTAGCTGTTGTGTTGACTTCTGGTTCTTATACCTTAGCAGCAAAGAGTACAAATGTAGATAATGTTAAATATGAGAATGTTAAGTTGTCTAGTGGAGTAGAATTTAACGTTCCATCAGGATGGAAGCAAACAGATGATAAAGCTTGCACTTCTTTCACAAAACCAAGTGAAAAGAACAAGAAGGAAGTATCCTATATTAAAGTAATATCTAGCAAGCAAACAAAAGAAACCTACAAAGATTTATCAGCATTTATAAAGGCTGTGGATGGAAAGCAAATAGCTTCGCTTTCTAAAGCAAAACAATTAAAAAGTACCAAAGTCAAAGTAGCTTATGCACAAGGTGGGGTTTTAACTGATACAGTTTATTCTCAAACCATAAATTTTGGTAGTTTTAAATCTGTCGGAAGAGTAGAAAGAGTATGCTTTAAAACTACAAAAGGCGACTACTTCCTAATACAATTTACAACATCAAACTTTGATTCAAAGAAGAGTACAAGTCCTTATGACTCCGTTATAACTAAATTAATTTCTACATTTAAGTATACAACAGCTAGCAATACGACTGGCAAGAGATTGTTTCCTGTTAGTAAAGATGGCGTTTTCTCTTATGTTGATTCTATGGGTAAGGTAGTTATTAAAACCAATTATGGATTTGCTGATGATTTTGTAAATGGTGTAGCAAAAGTTGCTAAAGAATTAGGTGAAGACTCTAGTTACATAGGTGTAGATGGCAAAGCAATTAGTGCGAATGATTCAAGAAATAAAAATGCTAATCTAGACACCTCTGGAGTTAGGGAATGGAAGGATAATAAGCTTGTTGATTTAAGTAAAAAGGTGAAGAAATACGAAACAGTTGAAGATGGTTGGACAATTTCAAATGAGGAATATACTCTGGGTGATGGCTTTGTAGCAAAGATTTCACGTGCAGGTGGAGCACCTCAAAGAAGGCTTTATAAGAATGGTAAAGAGTTTATTACTGATAAATTGAAAGACGCGGACATTTTCTTAATAGTAAAATACGATGATGAAAAAATAATGCGAGTACTTTATTTTGATTATTCAGATGATTATAAAGCTAAAACAATGTATACAGATTATAACGGAAAGGTTCTTTTTGATAAGGTGTAAGGTAAGATAAAGCTAGGAGCATCTTCACAGGCTCACGCAAGTTGGCAAGCCAACATTACTAAAGTCGGCAAGCCAACCATTACTTATGTTAAATAAAGCATCAGCACAACGTCTGCCATAAAAGGTTTGTGTGCTGATGCTTTAAAATGTCATTCTACTTTTTCAGTCCTTCATTTAGGCTCCCTGTTCTATAGCCCTTTAAATCCAAGGCGGTATACATAAAACCTATTTCTTTAAATTCACTATATATTCTATCTCTCACGTTTGTATCCAGCATCTTTGAAAACTGTTCCTGGCTAACTTCAATCCTGGCAATATCCTTATGAAACCTCACTCTTACTTGAGTAAAGCCCATGTCCAACAAAAGCTGTTCTGCCCTGTCAATCATTCTAAGTCTTTCATTTGTTATTTTCTCTCCATAAGGAAATCTTGAGGAAAGACATGCGAAGGCTTGTTTATTCCAGGTTTTAAGACCCATCTCTTTAGAAAGCAGCCTAATCTCGTCCTTTGTCAGCATGGCCTCTCGCAAGGGGCTTAACACTCCATGCTCACTCACTGCCTGCAATCCTGGTCTGTAATCTCCCAAATCATCGTAATTTGAACCTTCAAGGATATATTTCATACCTTCTTCCCTTGCAATTGCTTCAATTTTCTCAAATAGTTCATTCTTGCAAAGGTAGCATCTATTGACAGGATTATCTGAGAAGCCTTCAACCTCTAGTTCCTCTGAAACAATTATCCTTTGCCTGATAGAGTAACTCTCGGCAAAAGAAATAGCCTCCTTAAGTTCTCTTTCTGGATAGGTAGAGGATTGAGCAGTAATAGCAACAACCTCTTTTCCAAGTACCTCCGCTGCTACCTTTAAAAGAAACGACGAATCTACTCCTCCAGAAAATGCAACAGCAACGCTCTGCAAGGACTTTATATTATTTTTTAAGTTATCTAGTTTTTTATATGTGTTCATGTTACCTCCATAAGTCGCATAATAGCTACAAAAATGTAATGTCAAAAATATTTGAATCAAAATATCCCTTGTATTATTGTAATAATTATATTGATAATACTTTATTTAAATCCACTAACTAATAATCCTAGTTGCATTGTCTTTAACCTCATTTATAATATGCACAAATTTTTTCTGTTTATCAGCATCAAATAGTTTGATAAAACTTTGCGGCTTATCAAAGGGCGGTTTGGTAAGTTCGGCTACATTTTCGACATATCCGTTCTGTTCAATGTAATCAATAACTTTGTTTACAAATATAATTTGGTTAGTATTAAGATTTTGATCATTTATAAATGATGAAAAAGCTTTTAATGCTGCACCTCTCTCCATCTTTGCAATTCTACGGACAAGCAGACCAAACGGCGTATCCTTAAAGTTGCTTTCATAATCCTCTTTAGTACCAAGATCTCCTGTAAATATTTTTTCCAGTGTCTTGTAATCTGCTTCATTGAGAGGAATATTGTTTCTTAATTTGTGAATAGCTATATTGTTCTTATTTTCCTCTATGTATTTATTAATTTTTAACTTATAATCTTCAAAGTCATGGTTTAAATTAAATTCCTTGCCCACTACACGTTCCAGTTCTGTATCTTCAAGATTCGTATATACTATATTCTGTCCCTCTGTTACTGCAAATTTCATCAAGTCTCGAAGCTCTATACGAATTTTTTCAAAGTTTAAAATATCTGATGTACTCCAGAACTCATCTTCTATAACTTCTTTCAGCACTGGTATTTTAGCTTTAACCTGTGGGATTGTGGTTTTTTTGTTTAAAAGTATTGAGGCTTTTGAAATGGTAGCATTTTTAAATCTTGCTATGCTCTTAGTACCTTCTATCTGTGCCAACATTACCCCATACATTAAGTTATCAAATTCCATTGCTTTATCATCATTATCATTCATGGATACAAGATCAGCTATGTTTGCTATTAAATCAGATTTATCTTGTTCAGAAAGACAGGTAAACGCTGTTTTTGAAGTATATTTGTCAACATACTTCCTTTTCATTCGAACATCAATTCTATCTAGTGTGAGGCTTACTATTTGCTCGAAAACTTCATTTATTAATTCATCTCTTAATATCTGGTATTCTTCACCAATAAATGCTACATCCTGCATATAAAAAATCAACTTTATTCGCTTTATGAAAATACTTGCCTGTGTAGAGGTATTTGCAGTTGCCTCAATACCATTCTTATTCAATCTGAAATATTCGAAATTACCTAAATAGTCAAATATATAAAAGCACTCTTTATCTTTCCCCTTACCGAACAGGTCTGGTCTTATTCTTGTGCCTCTGCCTATCATTTGCCAAAACTTAATCTTTGAACGAACACGCTTGAAAAATACAAGGTTTACTATCTCTCTAACATCAATACCCGTATCAAGCATATCAACTGACACTGCTATATGTGGCTCTTTTGCAGGACTCTTGAATAACTTAATTAAATTCTGAGCATAGTCATCATCGCATACAACACGTTTGCAAAACTCCCCTTTATATTCTGGGTACAAGCTGTTAAAGCGGTCAACAATAAACTGTGCATGAGTTTTATTCTGTGCAAAGATAATTGTCTTTCCTAATCTGTTTCCACTCGTATCTTTTAATCCATTTGTCATAAGATCATTTATAACATTATCAACTGTATCTTGGTTGAAAATAAATTTATTGATTTCAGGCGCTGGAATTTCATCTGGCATGTTTCCATCTTCATCAGTAAAATCTTCTTCATATCGTTCTTTATCTTCTGATGGTAGTTCTTCATAGGAAATGCCTTCCTCTAAAAATTTGGTGGTTACTTCTATGTTATAGAAAGGAACCAGTACATGATCCTTATTAACAGCTGTATCATAATCATAGGCAAAAGTAGGCACATCCTTTTCGACCTCAAAAAATTCATAGGTACTGCTGTGTACATC
>JAEZOA010000055.1 GCA_023441625.1 Bacillota bacterium | reverse complement strand
AAGTATATTGATGTTTTTTGATTGTATTTTAGTTGTAGCAATCATAGAATGGAGAGAGCAGTGAATATAGTACAAAAAATAAAAACTATAGGGAATCACCCACTTGTTGAAATATTAAAACGTAACAAAGGAAATCCAAGAACTCTAATTCTGATGGAGCCACTCTGGGGGATTCCGTATAATCTAATAGCACCTTTTGCGACACTATATATGTATACATTAGGAATAACTGATGTTCAAATCGGACTGATTCTGTCGGTTGCTATGTTTGTTCAAGTGTTTTTTTCCTTCTTTGGGGGTATAATCACAGATAAATTGGGACGTAAGTATACAACCATGATGGGAGATTTCTTTGGCTGGGGTTTGGCTTGCTTGATATGGGCCATTTCAGATAACTTTTGGCTCTTTTTAATTGCAGTTTTATTTAATAGTTTTGAGCAGATTAACCAGACAGCATGGTTTTGTTTATTAATTGAAGATGCAGACTCTAAGGATTTAGTAGGAATATATACTTGGGCGAACATAGGCGGTCTAGTTGCAATCTTTTTTGCGCCGCTTTCGGGATTGTTTATAAACAACTTTACCGTGGTTCCAGTTGTCCGTGTTTTATATCTAGTTTTTGCTATAAATATGATTATTAAGGTGATTATAACTTATAGGCATTGTAAGGAAACTAGACAAGGTAATATCCGTATAACCGAGACGAAAGATACCTCTGTTTTACAGATGTTATATGAATACAAGAATTTGGTACCCAAAGTGCTAATGAATAGAGAGATTATGAAAGTGGTTAGTGTCTCGGTAATATTACACATAACGAATACTATCAGTACCAACTTCTTTAGCTTATATATTACGCAGAGACTAGGTATTCCAGATAGTTATTTGGCGTTTTTTCCTATTTTGAATGCGGCAGTAATGCTAATTTTTATGATTGGAATACAGCACCGTTTGGAATCAGTAAAATTTAGAGTACCAATGTGGATTGGATTAGTATTGTATGCCACTTGCTCTATTCTTCTGATATTAGCTCCCATCGGAAGTATTCCTATTATAATTATTTATGTATTTGTTGGAGCCGTAGCTAGTGCTCTTGTAGTGCCTCGTAAGGACGCACTGCTTCAGTTAAATATTAATCCGAAGGAAAGAGCTAGAATTAATGCCATGATTATGGCTTCTACTATTTCTTTTGCCTCACCATTTGGCTATTTTGCTGGATGGCTAACAAGTATTGACCGTCGCTTGCCATTTGTGTTTACATTTATTATTTTCATCGTGGCAATCATTATTGTTGGTCGTATCCGAGAGCCAGAGTTCGGTAATGAGGATAGCGAAGTTGATAATAGTGTGAATAGTAGTACAGGTATTTAATACATTATTTAATACATTTGCTGAGAAATATAAAATGAAATTTGTGGTGAACAAATGAAAATTAACCGTCTTATGGGAATAACCAGTACATAACATTTATATTCTGAGACTACATACCCCATGTTAACAGGTATAAAACAACGCAAGTTGTCAAGCCAACATTGCTTATGTTAATGAGACCTATAAAGTGGACAATTAAAAGTCCCACTTTATAGGTTTTTTGTATTTGTTTTTGTATTTGTCATTTATATAATGCTTCTCTTCATAAAATCTTCACAAAAGTGTGTTAAATTCAGTGATAAATACTGTAAAGGTGGGTGCGACAATGGGTAAATCAAGTCTAGCAAACAAAAAAGTGCAAGCAGCAAAGAAATCTAAAAATAAGACTTTTGCAATAGTTGGCGGTTTTGCAATTCTTATCCTTGGCTTTATTATAATTAAATTTAGTTTAGGTGGAACAGATACAAATGGGACTGTATCAGGTGATTTAAAAATTATAAAGAGTGAAGTCTCTGAAACTGCTAAGTTTTATCCTTATAAGGTAGGAAAAACAAACATGGAAGTATTGGCTGTTAAAGCAAGTGATGGAACGATAAGAACGGCGTTTAATACATGTCAAATATGCTATGATTCTGGAAGAGGTTATTATAAGCAGCAGGGTAATGAAGTTGTATGCCAGAATTGCGGTAATAGGTTCCAGCTTGACCAGATAGAAAAGATAAAAGGTGGTTGTAATCCCGTTCCTATTTTGAAAGAAAATAAGACTGAGGATGAAGCAAATATTGTAATCTCACAAGCCTTCATTGAAGAAAACAAAGACTTGTTCGGAAATTGGAGAAAGTAGCGTTAAAGGATACTGTTGAAATATATAAAAAGGGAAATTAGTAATATTTAAATTGAAACTGGCAAAGGATAATTAAAAATCCTTTGGAAAACCGAATAAGTAGTAGTAAAAAAAAGGATTTATGTTATCCTTTATACAAGGGGTGTGTAATGGAACAGAGATTAATACGAAAAATTTTTCAAATGGGTGGTATGACATGTACAAGCTGTGAAAAAAGGATAGAGAATGCTCTGAAAAAGCTTGATGGAGTAATAGAAGTTAAGGGAATTTTCAGCAGTTCCAATGTTTACATTACCTACGATGCAAATGTATTAGGGCTTGAGCAAATTATTGATACGATAGAAAAGCTGGATTATGTAGTCAAGAATAAACCAGGTACTGGTGCTGTTTCAAAAACAAATATAAAAAAAGAAAATGAATATAAACTGTCAATCAACCAACTGTTGGGGATAGGGAGCATATTGTTTGCACTCTACGTTATTGTAAAGAACACAGTGGGGTTTAACTTTATACCAGAGATTAATCAATCAATGGGATATGGAATCCTGTTTTTTGTTGGATTGCTGACTTCAATACATTGTATCTCTATGTGCGGAGGAATAAATCTATCTCAATGTGTTTCATATAAGGTTGATAACGGGAATTTCAGCAAGCTTTCAAAATTAAAACCAAGTTTGCTTTATAACAGCGGCAGGATAATTTCCTATACTATTATTGGAGGTATAGTAGGGGCATTAGGTTCTGGTATCAGCTTTTCAGGAGCTGCCAGGGGGATTGTGGCAATCATATCCGGAGTATTCATGGTGATTATGGGGTTAAATATGCTCAACATATTCCCATGGCTTAGAAAATTAAATCCCAGGATGCCTAAAATATTTGGCAACAAAATACACAATAGCAATAGTAAGTATGGACCTTTTTATGTAGGATTGCTAAATGGCTTAATGCCGTGCGGTCCGCTTCAGGCTATGCAGATTTATTCTTTAGGTACCGGAAGCTTCGCGGTGGGAGCATTATCCATGTTTATGTTTAGTATTGGCACAGTGCCATTAATGTTTGGATTTGGGGCAGTGAGCTCAATATTAAGCAGAAAATTTACTCATAAGATGATGAGAGTCAGTGCTGTACTGGTAATTGTACTTGGAGTGGTAATGTCAAATAGAGGTTTGGAATTGTCAGGCTTTTCACTTCCAGCTATACCATTTGGTATAAACAGCAGCACTCAAAGCAGGAGCGTTGCAACAATGCAAGATGGTATTCAAAAAGTTTCTACAAAGCTATCATCAGGCAGATATGAACCGATAACAGTTCAAAAAGGTATACCTGTTAAATGGATCATACAGGCTCAAAAGGGCGATATAAACGGTTGTAACAATGAAATTGTGATACCCAAATTAGATAAAAAGAAAAATCTCGAGGCAGGAGACAATATAATTGAGTTTACTCCGACTGAAACCGGTACATTTGCGTATAGCTGCTCGATGGGTATGATTAGGAGTGAAATCACTGTAGTAGATGATATTAAAGAATTCAATAATGATACAATAAAAAATGAAGCAAATCAATATGTACCGAATATACAAGAATCTAGTGAAAATAGTGGACTACCTTCCTGTCATTAACGGCACATATATGATAACTTTTAGAAAGGCGGTAATTTTATGAATAAAACAACTGTTCAAATAAGCGGAATGACCTGCGCCGCATGTGCAAAACGTATTGAAAAAGCACTGGGCAAACTTGAAGGTGTTTCACAAGCATCTGTTAACTTTGCTACAGAAAAACTCTCGGTTGAATATGATAATCAAAAGGCACCTCTGAATAAAATCAAGGAAACAATTGAAAAGGCTGGTTACGGAGTTTTAGAGGAGGAGAAAAAGAATTCAGTTACCATACCTATTGGGGGCATGACCTGCGCTGCATGTTCCAATCGGGTTGAAAAAGCATTAGGCAAAATGGAGGGAGTATTACGTGTCTCTGTAAACTTTGCAACGGAGAAAGCAACTGTAGAATATAACCCCCAGATAACCAGGCTCTCTGCAATAAAGCAGGTCATTGAAAAAACAGGGTATAAAGCCTTAAATATTGAGAAAAAGTTTGTTGTGGATGAGGATAAGCTACGTAAGGAAAAAGAGATACGTACTCTTTGGAGAAAATTCATCGTATCGGCTATATTTGCTGCACCGCTGTTATACCTTGCTATGGTTCCGATGATTTCTTGGCTCCCTTTATCTATTCCCAGCTTTCTAGAACCAATGCAATTTCCCTTAATCTATGCGCTTACGCAAATAGTTTTAGTTATACCGGTAATCATAGCCGGAAATAAATTCTATACTGTCGGCTTTAAAGCACTAATACAGAGAAGCCCCAACATGGATTCGCTTATTGCAATAGGCACGACAGCAGCGGTTGTTTATAGTTTGTTTTCAACCTATCAGATATCAGTTGGTAATTCTCATGCTGTTGAAGGATTGTACTTCGAAACAGCTGGCGTTATTATTACATTAATATTGCTTGGAAAATCACTGGAAGCAGTATCAAAAGGAAAAACCTCTGAAGCAATAAAGAAGCTAATGGGTCTAGCGCCTAAAACGGCAATTATAATACAAGAGGGAAAAGAAGTAGAAGTTCCCATTGACGAGGTGGAAATAGGGGATGTGATTTTAGTTAAGCCGGGCGAAAAAATCCCAGTAGACGGTGAGGTACTAGATGGGCACACAGCAATTGATGAATCTATGTTGACGGGTGAAAGTATGCCTATCGATAAAAAGGCAGGAGATAAGGTTTATGCTGCTAGTATAAATACCAATGGCATGATTCATTTTAAAGCTACAAAGGTAGGCGGTGACACAGCTTTAGCACAAATCATCAAGTTGGTTGAGGATGCTCAAGGCTCGAAGGCTCCTATTGCACAAATGGCTGACACTGTATCCGGTTATTTTGTTCCTATTGTAGTTGTTATTGCAGTACTTGCCTTTGTAGGATGGCTAATTGGGGGTCAGACATTAGTATTCGCACTAACAATATTTATTTCAATACTGGTTATAGCTTGCCCATGCGCTTTAGGCCTTGCCACACCGACTGCTATAATGGTTGGAACAGGAAAAGGAGCAGAGTATGGGATTCTAATAAAAGGTGGAGAAGCCCTCGAAACCACTCATAAAATTAATACTATTGTTTTTGATAAAACAGGAACCATAACAGAAGGAAAACCGGAGGTAACAGATATCATTACTGTCTCAGGCATGACAAGGGAGCATCTGCTTCAAATTGCAGCCTCAGGTGAAAAAGGTTCGGAGCATCCTTTGGGACAAGCAATTATAAGAGGAGCTGAGAAAGAAAACCTAGAATCTTTAAGGGTGGATAATTTCCAAGCTATTCCTGGACATGGTATTGAGGTCGCTATTGAAGGCATGAACGTACTCATTGGAAACAGAAAACTGATGGATGAAAGATATATATCACTCGGTGAGCTTGATAGTCAGTCTGACAGGCTCGCAGGTGAAGGAAAAACACCGATGTACATTGCAGTAAATAATAAAATATCGGGCATTATTGCTGTGGCTGATGTTGTTAAGGAAAGCAGTGCAAAAGCCATTAAAAAGCTTCAGTCCATGGGTATCGAAGTTGCTATGATAACTGGTGATAACCGAAAAACTGCCGAAGCAATTGCAAAGCAGGTTGGAATTAATAGAGTTTTGGCTGAGGTTCTTCCGCAGGATAAGTCATATGAGGTTAAAAAGCTCCAGACAGAAGGAAAAAAAGTAGCAATGGTAGGCGATGGAATCAACGATGCACCTGCACTTGTACAGGCTGATATTGGCTTGGCCATAGGCTCAGGTACCGATGTGGCTATGGAATCAGCAGATATTGTGCTTATGAAAGGTGACCTTATGGATGTTCCAACTGCAATCCATCTCAGCAAAAGTACAATACGCAACATTAAGCAAAATCTATTTTGGGCTTTTGGCTATAATGTTGCCGGTATTCCCATTGCAGCAGGCCTTCTATATCTTATGGGCGGACCGCTCTTAAATCCGATATTTGCAGCTGCAGCAATGTCACTAAGCTCGGTATCGGTTTTAACAAATGCTTTAAGATTGAAAAGCTTTAAGCCATGTAAATAAAAAGTAGACTTTACTGAAAGGAATGGGAAAATCAGTTTCATATTCTGCTTAGTTTTCATTATTCAGCTATTGCCGGAGGTTTACTATGAGTAATGTACCAAGAAAAATTCTGATTGTGGATGACGAAGTGAAAATAGTGGAGGTTGTTAAATCATATCTTGAAAATAGCGGGTATTCAGTATATGAAGCATATAATGGCAAGGAAGCCCTTGATAAATATGAGAAGGAGAAGCCTGCTCTTATTGTTCTCGATCTAATGCTTCCCGATATGACTGGTGAGGAAATATGCAGAACTCTAAGGAAAAAATCAAGGGTACCTATAATAATGCTTACAGCTAAGGTTGATGAAGAGAATGTATTAAAAGGTCTGAATATCGGAGCAGATGATTATGTCACAAAACCCTTCAGTCCAAGACAATTAGTAGCAAGAGTTGAAGCAGTTTTAAGAAGGACAATCGACTCAATAGCCCCATTATCAAGCCTTTTATCCTTTAACAATGATGAACTGGTCATCGATACCTTAAAATATGAAGTGAAAAGATATGGGGAAGCAATCAATTTGACTCCTAATGAATACAAACTGCTGTTAGCGATGGCAAAGTATCCTGATAAGACTTTTACCAGGGAAGAATTAATAAGTATAGGGCTGGGAGAGGATTTCAACGGCTATGACAGAACAATTGATACTCATATAAAGAATATCAGACAAAAAATTGAATCCTGCCACAAAAAACCAAAATACATTTTAACCATTCACGGAATAGGCTACCGGTTTGGTGGTGAATAGAAAGGCAATTATATTATGAAATATAGTTTAAGAACCAAGTTATCGCTATCTTACGTTTCTGTTGTTCTTATTTCTGTGCTCCTAATCAGTGTTATTACAAACCTATTGCTGGATAAGCATTTTAAGGATTATATCATAGAGAACCAAGAACGAAAGAATAAGGAAATTGCTTCGCAACTCAATCAGCAGTACAAAACTGGTGGAGAATGGGATAAGGAAACAATTGGGGACATTTGTATAAACGCTTTGGAGCAAGGAATGATTATTGCTGATAAGGATAAAATAAGCTAGGTAATTATAAATCTTCTATCGAATAGCATAAAGTATACCCCACATGGAGGGGCAGTGGAGGTTATGGTTAAGGGTGCCGATGCTGTTACAAAGATAACTATTAAAGACACTGGGAAGGGTATTTCACCGGAGGACTTACCACATATATTTGAACGTTTCTATCGTGCGGATAAGTCAAGGAACAGACTGACCGGAGGTGCTGGAATTGGCCTTACAATCACAAAGGCAATAGTTGAAGCACACAAAGGTAAAATTCAAGTTAATAGCAAAGTTGATATAGGGACTGAATTTATCATTTCATTACCAAAGCAGGAAGGCTGAGTGGTTATGTTCACGGACAATATATTGTCCAATTACCGCTAGAAGTGGTTAAAGTTGCAATACCACTGCTGATATAGGACCACTTGTTGAGGTTCCGATAATGATTAGCTTGGTAAATATAGCACTGTTTTGGAGAAAGAAGTATTATCAAAAAATAAATATGTATTGACAATTATTAACTGTTCGATTATCATAGAACTATGAAAACATTAGATATAGTAAAAATATTTAAAGCACTATCATGTGAACAAAGATTATATTTATTTAAGGCCTTGTACGAGTGGTGTGAAGAAGGCGAATGTATCGATGGAGAATATACCTGTACAGACGGCATTGAAAAATGTTTTACAAAAGCCTGTTGCTGTATGAATTTGTCTCGCTCAACTATTTCTCATCATTTTAAAGAATTGCAAAATGCAGGTTTAATTACGTATACCCGAAAAGGGCAAAGTTTTATGTGTAAAATAAACAAGCAAGCAATTCTAGCAATCCAGAATTTCTTAAAATAATTTTTTCCTGATATATTTTTGGTTAGGAAAAAATTTTATAATAACAGTTCGATAGTTATGAAACATTAGAAATTACTTTAGTTGTTTGGGAGGGTATTATGAATTGGAAGTTTGAAAAGGTATTAGATATAATTACAAAAACAGACAGTAAGCTTCTGCTAAAAGGTAAATGGGGTATTGAGAGAGAGGCTCAAAGAGTTACTGAAAACGGGTGTTTGGCATTAACAGATCATCCGACTGCCTTTGGTAATAAAATTATAAACAGGGAAATTACTACAGATTTTTCTGAAAGTCAGCTTGAACTTATTACACCTCCACTTTCTTCAGTTGAAGAAGTGTATAAGTATCTGGAAATGCTGACTTTAGAGGTTAATGATGAACTTAAAAATGAGTACTTATGGCCATTAAGCATGCCTCCAAAATTACCCTCAGAAGAAATTATCCCAAATGCAAAATTTGATGACACACCAGAAGGTAGAGAGAAGGAAATATACAGACTTGGACTTGCAAGCCGCTATGGCAAAAAAATGCAAATGATTTCAGGCATACATTTTAATTTATCCTTTAGCGAAGAGTTATTTGATGTTTTATATAAATATTTTGGAAACGGTGAAGATAGATGTAAATTTACTGATAAAGCATATTTTGCAATGGCAAGAAATTTCTTAAGGTATCGCTGGCTGCTAATATACCTTTTTGGGGCTTCTCCCAATACACATCATACATTTAATTCTGTTATTCATAATGAACTAAAAACTATTAAAAAATGTTGCCCCGAATGCTGCAATCCAATTAATAGTTACAAGAAATACGCAACATCCTTACGCGTAAGTCGTTTCGGTTATTCAAATGATGAACAAGGTAAGTTGATAGTTTCATACAACGATAAGTCTGAATACCTACAAAGTATAAGAAAAATGTTAAGTACTAAAAGCAAAAAGTACTCCAAAATTGGAACATTCAGAGAAGGAAAACAAATTCAACTTAACGATAAAATTCTACAAAAAGATAGTGAATTCTATTCTGCTATTCGACTAAAACAAGTTACTGTAAATGCTAACATGTAAGTACACAAATCTTTTAAAGTAAAAGTGCACAGATTTGAGTACTTTTTGTTTTGTACTTAACTTCTGTATAATTTTATTAATCATAAATTGGAGGATGATAAAATTGAGAATTGATGTACAAAACGAGATTAAGAAATATCGAGAGGAGGTTGGACTACTGAATAAGAGTGAACTAGCAAGACGTTTAG
>JAEZOA010000152.1 GCA_023441625.1 Bacillota bacterium | reverse complement strand
CTCCCTAACACGGTATAATTATACAACTATTTTCATCAAAATAAAATGCACAAGCCTCTTTAAATGGAGTTTTCTTGTGCATTTACTTTTATATTTTTCTGCTAGAATTTACTTTTTCATTTAACCTTTTTAAAGCCAAGTAAAAAGATGAGCAAGAAATCTCCTTACCCATCTTTTTTTTAAATAAAAGCTTATAATTTTCTCTCTATTGACACTTATTGTTTTAATTTTTGATTTACAATAATTGAAATAGGTGTTTCAACTCCTAACTCGATACCAAGCTTTATTATTGTATCTCCAAATAATTCTCCCTCATTCTTCTTATTTTTCTGTTCAAAGTCCCTATGAAAAGACGTTTTAGTTTCATACGTAAATTCACGTCCTTTGTTAAAAGATTCTTCAACAATATTCTCGGGCAAATTAATTTCTAACTTATCTGCTATATTTTTAATTTCCTGCATTATTCCTTTTACTTTAGAACTCGAGTCCTTTGATTCTAAAACCATTCCAAGTGTTTTATCTTCACAGGCTGTTACCATTCCATAAGCGGCGATAAACATATATTTGCTCCATATTTCCATATATGGGTCTTTAGTCCATTTATATTTTATACCACATGCATCAAATAAATCTAACAGCTCCTGTGGATAAACAACAGCTTTTGCTGGATCACTTCCAAATATGATTGTACAGCTTCCGCCATTTTGTGTAACCTTTCCATACCTTTCTATACACGTACCCACATAAACGCACGCTGGGTAAAGTACCCCATTTGGTATTACTTCTCTTACTCGCGCATAATTATCGATGCCATTTAATAACGCGATAATTTTTGTATCATCTTTTATTTTACTCTTTAACAATTTTAAAGTGTTATTAAAATCATAGCTTTTTACACATAAAAGGCATATATCCAATTGCGGTAGTTCGTCAAAATTATCAGTTGCAAGGGTAGGCTTACAAATAATTTCTCCTTCGTCCTTCGTACTTAGAATCAAGCCATTTTCTTTAATTTCTTCCAAATGCTTATTTCTCGCTAAAAAGTAGATATTTAAAGCTTCCTTATACTCTTCTCTTTGTAATAGCTTTGTTAGTTTTCCGCCGAAATATCCCCCTACTCCACCCACACCAATTATACCTATATTCATTTTATTTTTTTACCCCTTTTAATAAATCTACACAAGTTACCATATTGTAACATTCTACTAAAAAACACAGGAACAATAACAATTGTCCTCTGTGTCTTTATAATCCTATTATTTCTTTTACAAATCCTTATTTATTATGCTTCTCATTATAGTTCTTACTTGCATTTCTAATATGTGCGATAGTAAGCTCTTCTGCAGAATCTGCATCTTTTTTACTTATTGCATCAAATATGGCCTTATGTTCCTTAAAAGCCTTATCTGGTCGGCCTGGTGTCTCAAAGGAATTATTTCGAGCACTTTGTATATAATGATGAAAAGTATTAAGCATATGCATTAGTGGTCCACTTTTACTGGCTTTGAAAATGATAGAATGAAATTTAGAATCAAATTTTATAAGATGCTCAACATCATTCTTCATGGTGTAGAACTCCTCAAACTCCAGAGCCTCTTTCAATTCCTTAATCTCTTCTTCTGTAATCTTTTCTGCCGCCCATCTAGCTGCAAGTCCTTCAATCCTCATTCTAATAGTAAAAATATCTTCAACATCTTGATCTGTTACACCCTTAACTACAGCACCCTTATTGGGTATAGCTTGAACCAGGCCTTCTAGCTCAAGCTGTCTGATAGCCTCTCGTATAGGGGTTCTACTTACTCCCAGTTCCTCAGATAGTCTTAATTCCACAAGACTATCACCATGCTTGTATGCCCCAGTAAGAATTTGATTACGGATTTGTGTAAAAACCCTTCCTCGTAATGAATTCACCATGTTTTCATTTTCATCATATTCAAGCTTAGCCATGTTTTATTTCCCATCTGCGCGCCATGCACGCTGTTAATAGTGTGAAGAATTCTTCACACCACATGAAGATCAGAATTGCTCAAACTTGCAAATAAGCCCATGGGTTTATTTGATATGCGAAGTTTACGATGAATGCACTAGCTGTATGCTTCGCATTCTTCATTCTATCCCCTTTTAGGGCACTATTGTTTACTTACTATAGTTTTAAGTATAGTTTTTGTCTATTCACTTAGGTTACGTGTATAGTTTAGCAAACCACCCGCAAGTATCATTTGAACCTGCCTATCAGATAAGGATACCTTGGTATTAAACTCTGTATTCTTTGATAAATTCTTTACCACGATAGTATCAGCCTTTTTAATCTGCTCAATTGCATTTTCTATTATCAACTCGTCATTCATATCAATTAAATCATAATCTGCTTCATTTTCAAAGGTCATAGGTATAATACCTGAATTAATCAAGTTTGCCATATGAATTCTTGCAAAGGATTTTGCAATAACGCCCTTAATGCCTAACTGTAATGGTGCCAATGCCGCATGCTCTCTGCTTGAGCCCTGCCCATAGTTTGAACCACCAATAATAAACCCTCCGCCATTAGCCTTGGCTCTTGCTGGAAATTCAGAGTCACAAGGTGTTAGACAGAATTCAGCAAGGTAAGGTATATTTGATCTAAATGGAAGTAGCTTAGCATTTGAAGGCATAATATGGTCAGTTGTTATATTGTCTTCAACCTTAATCAGCGCCTTACCTGCAACCTTATCAGTCAATGCCTTGTTTAGTGGGAAAGGCTTAATATTCGGCCCTCTCACAACCTCTACATCATTTCCTTCAGGAGCTGGTGCTATAACCAAATTATCATTTATTAAGAATTCCTTTGGCATTTCAATCTTTGGAGCTTCACCTAACTCTCTAGGGTCAGTCAGAACACCTGTAAGTGCACTTGCAGCAGCAACTTCGGGGCTTACTAGGTAAACCTTAGCAGAAGTAGTTCCACTTCTACCTTCAAAATTTCTGTTAAAGGTTCTTAAAGATACTGCATCTGTACATGGTGCCTGCCCCATACCAATGCAGGGACCGCAAGCCGACTCAAGAATTCTTGCTCCTGCTGCTACCATATCAGCTAACGCACCATTTTGTGCCAGCATAGTTAATACCTGCTTTGATCCCGGTGCAATAACCAAGCTCACGTTTGGATTTACTGTCTTTCCTTTTAAAATTGCAGCGACTTTCATCATATCCATATAAGATGAGTTTGTGCAGCTTCCAATAGCAACCTGATCAACTTTTATTTTTCCAATAGCAGAAATCTTTTCTACGTTATCTGGACTATGTGGCTTAGCTGCCATAGGCTCAATTGTTGCCAAATCTATAACAATATGTTCATCATATTCTGCATCTGCATCCGGTAAAAGCTCTATCCAATCCTGTTCCCTGTCTTGAGCCTTCAAGAACTCAAGTGTAACCTCATCACTTGGGAATACTGAGGTTGTAGCACCTAATTCAGCTCCCATATTTGTAATGGTAGCTCTTTCAGGAACAGTAAGTGTTTTGATGCCCTCTCCAGCATATTCAATAACCTTGCCTACTCCACCCTTAACAGTCAATACTCTTATAACTTCCAGTATAATATCTTTTGCTGTTGACCATGGGTTCAGCTTTCCTTTTAATTCAACCTTACAGACTTTTGGCATTGAAAGATAGTATGGTCCACCACCCATAGCTACAGCCACATCAAGTCCACCTGCTCCGATAGCAAGCATTCCAATTCCTCCGCCTGTTGGAGTATGGCTATCAGAACCAAGTAAGGTCATACCAGGCACTCCAAAACGCTCTAGCTGAACCTGATGACAGATTCCATTTCCAGGCTTTGAAAAATAAACTCCATGTTTTGATGTAACTGTCTGTATATATTTATGATCATCAGCATTTTCAAAACCTGCCTGCAAGGTGTTGTGATCAATGTATGCAACTGATTTCTTTGTCTTTACTCTAGGCATTCCAATTGCTTCAAACTGTAAATATGCCATTGTACCTGTTGAATCCTGTGTAAGCGTTTGATCAATTTTAATAGATATTTCACTTCCACTAACCATTTCTCCACTAACTAAGTGACTTTTTATTATTTTCTGTGCTAAATTAAAGCCCATATTTAATACTCCTTCACAATTTTTTAGTTATAATCTCAGTAATACCTATCTAGCCATGTTACTTTATTTTTTAACAGGAATCAAGCCTGGAGCTATTTCCTGTATTCCTTTTAACATTTCATCATCGCTGATAGATGTAGTTCTCCCAGATTCATACTCTTTGTCAATCCACTCTTTAATTTTTGCTACACCCTCGTCCTTTTTATCAACCATATCCTGTTCTGACAAACGGAAATTATTATTTATCCATAATGCTATTCCTGCCAAACCAGAAGTTTTTGTAATAGCTACTCCAGGTGCTCTATTTAATATCTTTTTAGTATTAAAAATATTGTATATTTCTTCGTCCTTCAACAATCCATCTGCGTGAATACCTGCCTGAGTAACATTGAAATGCTTACCAACAAAAGGTGTTCTAGGTGGAATCTCATAGCCAAGTTCTCTTTCATAGTAATCAGCTATTTCAGTAATTATTGTAGTATCCATTCCATCTGTAGTTCCTCTAAGTGAGCAATACTCAAATACCATGGCTTCAAGCGGAGTATTTCCAGTACGTTCGCCAATTCCAAGAAGTGAACTATTAACTGAAGAACACCCATAAAGCCAAGCTGTTGATGAATTATCCACTGCCTTATAAAAATCATTATGTCCATGCCATTCTAACAGTTCACTTGGGAAACCAGCATGATGACGTAGTCCATATATTATTCCAGGCACACTTCTAGGTAATGCAGCACCAGGATATGTAACACCATAACCCATAGTATCACATGCTCGGATTTTTATTGGAACACCACTTTCATCCATAAGCTTTCTAAGCTCTAATGCAAATGGAACAACAAAACCGTAGAAGTCAGCTCTAGTTATATCTTCTAAATGGCATCTAGGTTTGATACCCACATCAATAGCTTCCTTAATAACGCTGAGGTAATCTTCCATAGCCTGTTTTCTAGTCTTTTTAAGTTTTCTAAATATGTGATAATCAGAACAGCTGACTAAGAATCCAGTTTCCTTCATTCCCATCTCCTTAGCAAGTTGGAAATCGCTCTTAGACGCTCTAATCCAACTAGTAACCTCTGGAAACTCATATCCCTTTTCCATACATTTATAGACAGCTTCCTTGTCCTTATCACTATACAGAAAAAATTCTGTTTGTCGAATTATACCTTTTGGTCCGCCTAATTTATGCAGATAATCATAAAGTGTTACAATTTGCTCAACTGTATAAGGTGCTCTTGATTGCTGACCATCTCGAAAAGTAGTATCTGTCAACCAAATTTCATCAGCTGGATTCATTGGAACTCTACGGTGATTAAATGCGCATTTAGGAACTTCCTCATAATTAAATATTTCTCTATAAAGGTTTGGTTCTGCAATGTCTTGTAGAGAATATCTGTATTGAGTTTGCTCTAATGTGTTTGATTTTTTATTAAACTCAATCATTGTTAACACCTCCAAAATATTAAAATAAAATTTAAAATTAGATCTGCTTTCTTATTAAACGCTTTTGTATTTATGTATTATTGTATACAATCATACACTCAGTGTCAATATTATTTGAAAATCTACCAATTTATTGGCTTATATATATAAAATTAAATAGCGATGAGCTTGAAATTATGCAGGATTTTATTTTTTTGTGTAGAATACAGTGTATAATACAGTGTGAACATATTTTGCTAAATTCCGGAGGTAATATTATGAAAAAAAACGAGTCAAGCGGTACAACATCTAACAATTTATATCTTATTGGAGTTATTAGCAGTGTTATATTGTGTGTTATTGGAGGAATAATAATTGGTGTAGCTGCTGCTATTTATACTCTTTTTGCATGTATTGTAACTTGCGTTTTATTTATTCTTTTAACGGGGTTAAGATATAAAAAAATAATTAGTAAATTTTCTGATGATTTAGAATCCTTTAAATCCGGCGACTTCTCACGTATGATAGAGCCTAAAAGTTATGGACAGCTAGGATTTGTTGCCTCAGTAGTTAATCATGTTATAAGTGATGTTCGAGCACTTATTGAAAGCTTTTTCAACCTCTCCATGTCAATAACCCAAGCATCAAGGAAAGTTACCTCAACTTCCGGTGATGCAACTAATGCAATTGAAGAAATATCAAAGACTATTGATGAGATTGCCAAGGGCGCATCCGCACAAGCAGAAGAGGCCCAGTTAGGTGTACAGGTTGTTGACAAACTTTCAGATCAAATTAATTTTGTTTATGAAAGCTATAGTGGAATTACTAATGAAACAAACAAAATCATTGACTTGAATACCATTGGTCTCAAAGCTGTTACTACTTTGAGAGATAAATCAAAAGAAACCTATGAAACCTCAGAAAAGATATTCTCAGTAGTAGAGAATCTAACAAATACAACTAAAGATATTGGTTTATTCGTTGAGTCTATTGAAAATATAGCTGAGCAAACCAATCTTTTAGCACTTAATGCTGCAATTGAGGCTGCAAGAGCAGGAGAAGCCGGAAAGGGCTTCGCAGTCGTTGCTGATGAAGTACGTAAGTTGGCAGACCAGAGCAGAAAGTCTACTGAAGAAATTAACAATATGATGCAAAGTATTCAAGAAGAATCTGCCTTGGCCATTTCCTCAATGGAAATAATGAAGAAGGTTTCTCAAGACCAGAATTTAGCTGTTGATAAAACTAATAGTTCCTTTAATGATATAGCAAATGCTATTGATTATATTGTAGCAAAAATCAACGATGTAAATACAGCTGTAATTAAGATGCAAAATGACAAGGGAGAAGTTATCAGTGCTATTGAAAATATATCTTCTGTATCCCAACAAACTGCTGCATCAAGTGAAGAGGTTGCCGCTACCACTGAAAATCAGCTTAAAACTCTTGATGATATGAAAATTGCTGCACAAGGTTTGGACCAATTGGTTAAACAGTTGGATTTAAAATTGAAGAAATATAAGTTAAGATAATTTCTTATAAGTTTAGCTTATACTTGAGAATCAGATTATACTTTATGTTAAAGAAACAACGCAAGTCCAAGCTAACAGTGCGTCGTGTGGTCCAGCTTTGCTGGACACACGACGCACTGTTAATAAAAAAGAAACTATAGAATAGGCTTTTAGATTATCCATTCTATAGTTTCTTTTTTATTTTGATTTAGCTTTTTTATATTTTATTCATTATCCTGCTCAGAGCAATCACTCTCATTATTTTGTATCTTATACCTCTTTCTAATAGCATCACTTAAAATATACTCTATCTGTCCATTAACCGAACGAAACTCATCATCGGCCCATTTAGAGATTTCCTCCCACATCCTTGGACTCAACCTAAGTAAAATCGACTTTTTTTCTGCCATATTAACCTCCACGCACAGAAAATTGGTGAAACTAACGTGGAGCCACGCAGCTTCTTTACTACTGCAACCACATTCTTGCAAGCTACCAACACCTTTGCTTTAATTGTGTAAAGTTCCTGCGTTAATAATGGGCTGCGTACTTCTTTCTCCACATAAAACAACTAGTAAATTACTCACCATAGCAGCTTTTCTTTCTTCATCAAGTTCTACAATTCCATCTTCACTCAACTTATTTAATGCCATCTGAACCATGCCCACTGCACCTTCAACAATCTTTTGTCTTGCTGCTATTATTGCCGCTGCCTGTTGCCTTTGAAGCATTGCGGCTGCAATTTCAGGGGCATATGCTAAATGTGACAATCTTGCTTCTTCAACTATAACACCTGCTTTACCTAACCTTTGCTGCAGTTCATTTTTTAATGCATCTGATACCTCGTCTGAACTCCCTCTTAATGACAAGGTATGTGTATCATCTTCTCCGACATCGTATGGATACATACCAGCTAGATGTCTAAGTGCTGATTCACTCTGTACATTTACATAATCAATATAGTTGTCTACATCGAATAAAGCCTCTGCTGTATTTTCCACTCTCCATACAATTACATCAGCGATTTCAATTGGATTACCCATTTCATCATTAACTTTTATCTTTTCTCCATTTATATTCCTTGACCTAAGTGATATTTTTTTCTTGGTATAGAAAGGATTTGCCCAATGCCAGCCTGCCTTCTTAACAGTACCAATATACTTACCAAATAACACTAACACCATTGCCTCATTTGGCTGAATAGTAAAGAAACCTGGTAGCATAAAACAATACACAACAAATATTATAGTACCTACTATAGCTAATATAGGAGCTAAAGCTACTCCCGCAATAAAAATTAAAACACTTAAAATAAGTACAACAAATGATAATAACAGCATTATCCCACCAGACTTTGTATTAATCGTAACTTCCTTCATAATAACCCCTCCAATTAAAATATTAATTTGATATTATTATGATATCATTTTAATATTAATATGTCAATGAATTACTAGTCAAAATATTCCACGTAATATCCTATATTAAAATATATTGTATCTATAGCTACATATCACTGCGTTATTTTATACTATAATAAACTCATAAAACACAGCAGTCTTTAATAATTCAAACTATGGAAGTCTAATGTTGATATAGAATAAAATTAATTTATAGTAGAGCTTAAGGCTCATAAAGGAGGCTAATATGAAAAGGAATATAATTCGTATTAATGAAGAAAAGTGTAATGGCTGCGGACTATGTATAAATGCTTGTCATGAAGGAGCACTATTTTTAGAAAACGGAAAAGCAAAGCTCATATCAGATAGCTACTGTGATGGCCTGGGTAATTGTCTACCAGAATGTCCTACAAATGCAATTACTATAGAAGAGCGTGAGGCTGCTGCATATGATGAGGAATTGGTTATGGAGAATATAAAAAAGAGAACTGCTGAACAAAATTCTGCGCCTGCCCAGCCGCCTATTCACAGCGGTTGTCCTGGTTCAAGAGCAATGGCAATAAAAAGGCCCTCTGAGAAAATTGCAGAGGAATATCAAAATAAACCTATAACCTCAGAGCTAAATCAATGGCCTTGTCAAATTAAACTAGTACCAGTAAATGCACCCTACTTTGAAAACTGTGATTTGTTAATTGCTGCTGATTGTACAGCATATGCTTATGCAAATATCCACAAGGATTTTATGAAGAACAGGATAACCTTGATAGGCTGTCCAAAACTTGACGAAGGTGACTATGCAGAAAAGCTGACAGCAATACTTGCGAATAATAATATTAATAGCGTTAAGGTTTTAAGAATGGAAGTGCCTTGCTGTGGAGGAATTGTAAATGCTGTTAAAACAGCTTTAATTCAGTCAGGGAAAATGATACCTTGGAGTATAGTGGTTATCGGAACTAATGGTGATATATCACAAAGCTAATTTATGAATGGTCAAAGTAATAGCTATTATTTATAATGAAAATTAGATTATAATAGGTCTATAGGCAATTGCCTTTAGGCCTATTTTATTTTGAATTTGCAGATAACGGAGGTTAATATGATAATAGGAATTATTGGAGCAATGGAGCAAGAAATTAAGCTCTTAACTGAAAGTATGAGTATACGGGAGACCAAAACAATTGGAATGAGAGATTACTATTTAGGAGAACTATTTAACAAAGAAGTAGTTCTGGTTTATTCAAAGTGTGGAAAAGTTGCTGCAGCCTCAACTGTCACTACTCTAGTAGAAATTTTTAACGTAGATTTAGTTCTTTTTACAGGGGTAGCTGGTGGTGCAGATAAAGAATTGCATATTGGTGACATAGTTATAGCTGACAAGTTAGTACAGCATGACATGGATGCAAGTGCGCTGCCAGGCTTCAAAAAGTTTGAAATACCATTGTTAGGTATTGATTTCTTTAAGGTTTCAGATAACCTTGTGGCCCAGGCAAAGCAATCTGCAGTAAATTATATTTCTGAATATATGAGGTCTGATGTTTCACAAAGTGACTTAGAAGAGTTTAATATAGAAACACCTAATGTGGTTGTAGGTACTGTGGCAAGTGGCGACCAATTTATTGCTGATAGTCAAAAGGTACTTAGTCTTAGCAGGGAAATTCAGAATTTGAAATGTATTGAAATGGAGGGTGCTGCTGTAGCTCAAATTTGCTATGAATATAATGTTGACTACATAATATTTCGAGTAATATCCGACAAGGCTGACGAGCATGCTAGCTTTAATTTCCCAAAATTTATTGAAAAAACTGCAAGTCATTTTACTCGTGGGATCATTGAGCGTTTCATAAATCAAATAGCTCATTGACATTAACATAATCAATTAATTATGTAACATAATCATTTTATCAATAATATAATACTATTGAAGATGAAATATCAATACTATTTAATATTATAGGTGATTAATAATGCCATATACTAATAGAGAACTTTTTGCAAGATTGTTAGAATGTGAAGCTGGTGGTGAAGGTGATTCTGGTATGAGGGCAGTTGCATCTGTTATCATGAATAGAGTAACAGTCCCTTATGGTGAATTTTTTAGGTTACTACACGGTGATGTGAGGGCGGCAATTCTTCAAGCAGGACAGTTTACATGCGTTAAAGAAGTCGTCGCTGGACAATATAACGCACAAAATATATATAATATGAATCCTACTGACATACATTATGACGTTGTAGATTGGGCTCTGACCGGAAACACATTGGGAGCAGTTGCAAACTCACTTTGGTACTACAACCCTTTTAAACCTACATGTGGTTCATTCTTTCCACCTGGAAAAACAGGTGTAATTTTTACCAGAGTGGGCAATCATTGCTTTTATATCCCCACACAAAAATATGCTCAAACTTAGTCTTATTTATAAATAAAAAGAAAGGGAGTTTTTTATGAAAAATTCTTACATTCCATATTACAACCTGCCAGCCTGCTACGAACAACGTCCTAATGGTGAAACGACTATGCAATTTCCTGGAACCCAAAACCAGCTGGCACCAATCACACCTACCACTGAGCCACAGGCTCTAACACTTGAAAGCACAGAATATTTAAATGGTTATTTACGTACACAGATAGGAAAAATGGTCAGAATAGAATTTCTTATTGGAACAGGAACACTTATTGATAGAACAGGAACACTACTGGATGTTGGTGCTAATTTTGTTACGATTAGACAAGTTCAAACTGACGATATTGTTGTATGTGACTTTTTCTCAATTAAGTTTATTACATTTCTTTTGTAATCTGCTATAATATAATATCTTATGAAGAGCTATAGCGTTGCTTATATATTGGAAATTCTATATACAGAATAGTCATGACCACACGTAGAACGTGTGGCATGCTCTAGCCCTATAAGGGCATGTTACTAGCTATGTCTAAAGACATATTGAATTGTCCGCCAACCGCGTGAATTTTACGGGCAGCCCCTTAAGGGG
>JAEZOA010000047.1 GCA_023441625.1 Bacillota bacterium | reverse complement strand
AGTTACTGAAAAAGGTGAAAGCCAGTTGGATGCAATTGAAAAAAGAGGCGTAAGTTATGCTGAAGTGCGAATAATAGATATAAATCCTTTTGAAAGAACAGGAATAAGTCTTGAACAAATGTATTTTTTACAGGTTTTTATGCTCTTTTGTCTTTTTGAAAACAGTGCTTATATAAAACAAAAAGAGTTAAATCTCATAAATAAAAATCATAATTTGATTGCTATTTCAGGTAGAAAAAATAAGCTGCAGCTTTACCGATACACCAGGTGTCAGGTATTGTTAGAAGATTGGGGACAGCATATTTTCGGAAAACTTTTTCAAATAGCAAAGGTTATAGATACAGCCGTAAATAGCAATAAATATATGGAGTGTGTTTTTAACGAATTTTTAAAGCTAAAAGACAAGTCACTTCTGCCCTCAAGTAAAATTAGAAATGAAATAAAACCGAAGGGGGAGAGCTTTATCTCTTTTGGGATAAGAAAAGCATTGAAATACAAAACCAAAACAATATAGAGGAGGGGCTTAAAATGTTAAAGGGTTATGAGGCTTTAGAGTTATCAACTCAAATGATTATTAAAGAGGCAATGAACAGAGGTATTGAGATTGAGGTTTTGGATTGGGATGATAATTTTATCAGATTAAATAAAGGAGGCAGAATAGAATATTTGAAGCAGGCAACACGTACATCAATTGATACATATATTTCTCCTTTAATTATGGAAAACAAAGAGGTTACAAAATTAATTCTGAGGGAAAAAGGATTGAGTGTACCTAACGGTCAAACAATTAAAAGCATTGATGATTATAAGACGAAGATTTTAGAATTTCAGGGGAAAGATATCGTTATTAAACCTAAATCAACTAACTTTGGTCAAGGTGTAGTAATTTTAAAGAGTCCTTACACCGAGTATGATGTAAAGAATGCTGTAGAACAGGCATTCAAATTTGACCATTCTGTATTAATTGAAGAATTTATTTTTGGAAAAGAGTATAGATTTTTAGTAATAGGTGATAAGGTTGCAGCTATTCTTCACAGGGTTCCGGCTAATGTTACAGGAGATGGAAAGCACACAATTACAGAACTTGTTGAAGAAAAGAATAAAGATCCTTTAAGAGGAAAAGGGTATGTGACGCCACTTGAGAAGATAAATTTAGGGCTAATTGAGAAGGAATACCTAGCTTTTCAGGGGAAAGATTTTTATACTATACCTGAAGAAAGTGAAATAGTTTATCTGCGTGAAAATTCAAATATTAGCACAGGCGGAGACAGTATAGATTTTACTGATGACATTATAAATGAGTATAAAACAATTGCAGTGGAGGCTGCAAAGGCTGTCGGAGCCAAGATTTGTGGTGCAGATATTATCATCAGTGATATTAATGAAAGTCCAAACAATGGGAATCATAGTATTATTGAATTAAATTTTAATCCAGCACTCCACATACATGATTTCCCATACAAAGGCATGAATAGACAGGTTGAAAAAAAAGTTCTTGAGCTTATAGGTTTTTAATAGAGGAAGTATATTCAGGACTTTATGCATCATAAACAAATATTGTTTTACACTATAACGAACTTATATCATAATAAAGTTATTGTTGACACCTTCAAACTTAATAAGCAGATAACCAGCATGGAAGATTACCTGTTTATTATAACTACCTCAAAGGAAAAGATGCAATATCTGCATGAATTACGCAAAAATATACTTAAAACTATACAAATTACTCTCTGTCTTCTAATTTATACATATACTATGTGGCTAACCTTTAAATGCTATTGCTTGTTAAGAACTAATATATTAAAAGAAGTGAAATAAGTGAAAAGAAATGTATATATTTATACGCTACTACTTGACTTATATATTTACAAAATATAACATTGGCTTAATAATAGCAGCATGCAATAGTTTCATTTAATGAAATAATGACGGAGGATAGATGTTACATAATTTATTTCTATTTATTTGCACGTTGATAGCATATTTTGTTAAAGGTATCACTGGATTTGGAAATACAATCGTTATGGGTTCGTTATTTTCATTTGTAGTATCAAATAGGTTAACTACTCCAGTTGATCTTTTAGTTAGCATTCCAACCAATATGTATATGGTTTGGAGAGACCGAAAAAGCATATCCCTAAAAATTGTTATACCTTTATCACTAATGTTGTTAGTAGGTATTATTCCAGGTACATTTCTATTGAAAGTGGGTAATGATTGGATACTAAAATCTATTTTAGGAATAGTAGTTGTGGGAATGGCAATAGAAATGCTGACAAGAAAACCAACACAAAATGAGACCAAGAAAATGAACCCTATTTTTCTCGTTACTATAGGTGCGATCTCTGGTGTGTTAACAGGGCTTTATGGAATTGGTGCTCTTTTAGTTGCTTATATCAGCAGGACTACTGAAAACAGAAGTCAGTTTAGAGCAAATATTTGCTGTGTTTTCTTAGTAGACAATATATTTAGATTTTTCCTTTACTGGTATAATGGTATTTTAACCAAAGATATACTACTTTTATCTTTATTTCTTTCACCAGCGGTTATTTTAGGAATGATAGTGGGTATAAAGGTTGATTCGAAGATAAATGAAAAAGCAGTAAAGAATTCAATTATTATTCTATTGATAATTAGTGGAATAGTCTTATTTTTAAAGAACATTTTTAGTATCGAAATAAATTAACAGTTATATTGATAAAATAGATTTTGATGGAATATATAATTGGATATTGGTTTGTTTAAATAAATCAGTGAAAGTTGATCTACATTATATATGTAAAAAGTTATGTTTATGTAAGGTAATACAATTATGGAACTTATTAAAGAAATAGGAGCAGTTATCATAAAAATAAAGAAAAAACCGTTATAACATTGATTATTTTATTATAATTCATGATAATGAATTTTATGATAATTTTTCTGATTTACCTCCTTCTAATTACGCGAAATTATTATTTCGTGTAATTAGATAGTAAATTCGATAACTCCTCCTGGAGTTGTTCCAGGGTTTGTTTATATTTACATTTATCACAATTATCATTTTTTTGTTTGATACGTCTATTGCTTTGAGAATCCTCAATAAAGTTTTCGCAGTACAATGGCATTTTAAATTTCTTTTGCTGTAAACATTTAATGCAATGGTCTAAACATTCGAATCTATTTAAACACCATCCACAGCGACACCAATAACAATTATATAACGGTATTTTTGTACCCAATGTATCTCACTTCTTTCATGCAGCAATTCAGATCAGAATCTTCATGTCAAAATTATGAGATACATTTTTTCCTTCTTTTTGTTTGTATCTCATTTTCAGCACCTGGCGCCGGTGCAGCTGTTTTAATTTGAGATACATCCACTATATTAGTTGCACTATCAGTTATTCTAAGTATATCTCTACGCAGATTGTCTAAGCTAAATTCTAAATTACGAAGTCCGTTGATACGCTTTTCAATGTCAGAAAGGTTTTTAAGTTTAGCCTGTATTTGCTGTTCCAAGTTCGCTAGATATTTTTCTCTTTCTGGAATAGATTTATGATATTCCAATACTAGATTTTCAAACTTAGCGTTAAAGCCATCAGCTTTTACCTTTTCTACAATTTGCAGTATTTCATCATCCATACGAACGCATTTCATATTGTTTTTAGCCATAATATAAAACCTCCAATTTTTATTTGTATCTCATATATAAGGAAATCTCCAGGAGCTCTAAATAGTTATTGAGATACATTTTATTCAAATTACGTATTTAATCATCATTAAAAGCTGGTGCTCCTGGACAATCAAAACACTCTTTATCTTCACAAGTGCTACAATCATAAAAATACTTTTCATTTTCAACTTTTTCGTAATAACGAAATTTGTTACATTTAGCACATGGATACATATCACAATCACAGGAATAGTGAATACAAGTTACGCACTTAGACATAAAATTAAATCACCTTCTTTCCTTCGCAATAGACTTATTTTGTATCTCAACATAACTGCTGCAGCCAGGATCTCAAAAACATAATTGAGATACATTATGCAACTTCTTTAAGCTTTTGAAGAACTTCACTTGCAACTGAATCATCAACATATTTGTCATTTAAGAATGTAAAATCATCTGGAACGATACTGAGCTGTTTCAAATTAATGTTGGTTACCATCCATGAAACCCCTGCATCAAGCAAAAGCTTTTTGTACCGACAAAACGTTGACTTTGAAAAATCCTCCTTTACTGCCCTTTCACCAAACTGAACCATCTTCGCCCACAGAGAATACAAGTAATTTGCCTTACTAGTTCCGTACACATTATTTAACCTTTCAATTACTAAATCAGACCTTCGCACTATATCCATGTCCTCGTCCTCCTTTATACACTTGCGTAATTCGGATTCCATTACATTATGCAGAATTTCGTCGTTGAGCATATCAACAGTTATTATTTCTGCTTTAAAAATATCCTTTAATTTACGCGGTTTAATTTCTACTTCAAAACGAATAGTACGCTTTGCACGTTCCAGCACCTTGTCCATTCCCAATTTTAATATTATTAACTTTTGTTCTATCAAATCATGATTTTCCTTACCACATGACAATTCAATTTCTCTTGCTATGTACTTATTAAATCTCTTATAGTCATGTTCCTTATATTCATCACCTTTACCATAAAACTTACAAGTTGTCGTAGAACCAGAGAACATAACACCATTGCTATAAGGCATAAGCTTACGCCTAGAATATACACCATTTTTTAAGCTATCAAGCACCTTCTTGCATATAGCATATGATTGAAATACAAATATTTTTGCTACATCAATTCTATCAACTTCCCAAAGCAGGAAGTCTGGCAAAGTTGTTCCTGTTTTTTCTTCTAAAAACCGTATAAGATATAAGATTGATTTTTTAATTTCAGTTGGACCTCCATAAACATTGTGATTAAACAATAACTTATGTAAGCTACATTCAACCTTAATATACCAATCAGTTTCTATTGAAATAGGCACTTTTACTCCCTCTGGTTTTATCCATTCCCTGTTATCAACACTAATCCTAATACGATAATCAAAAGAGCCTTCAAGGTTACCAGAGTAAAAGCAATAAAACAATTCTCCGTCACAGTAATCTATGCTTTGATAGACCCTACAAAAATTCAGTAAAATATCCTTTAACTCAGACGATATTGGCGGAGACTTTAAGACAATAGTATCGTACATCTTGACACCTCTAATCTTTTTTGAGTAAATCAATATCCCATTTTATCTCGAAACAGCAACTAAAAACAGTTTTACCGTTGATAATAATGCATTGCTTTTTACTTCGTTCATCTACGAAATAACTTTTACCACAATTTTGGCACATGATTTCTTTCAAGTTATCAGTTTTCAATTCTTCTTGAATTTTGAGTTGTGTTGACACAACTGACTTTTTCATTTCCTTTATCACCTCACGAATCCTTTTACATGACATATCAGAAGATACTTCATCCCATTTTTCAGCAGGCATACGTAACATTTCTACAAGTTGTGTCATATTAAATTCCTTGAACTTATCTGCAATTTGAAAAGATGGAGAACCAGTTTGAGTTTTAGCAGAAAAATTTTCACAAAGTTTTATCAATCTTGATGTTTGACTTTTAGAAAATCCAAACTCCATTTCAGAATAGGTTGATATGTCTGGATAAGGATTTGGCTCTGCATACTCATAATATTTATATTCACGAACCTCCCATAACAAAAAAGACATATACATATAATCTTCTGTCATTTTAGTAATGGTTTTTTTAATCTTTTCGGTTGCAGAATCAAGCATAATTTTTAAATCAAATTTCTTAACATCACCCATATATTTTCACCTCATTTTTTCATTTTTTAAAAAGTTAGTCTCAAAGTTGAGACCTTCGTCGGGTGATACATAGACCCGACGTATTCAAGACAAAAACTGGAAACTAAATTTAATAAATTTTGTGCAATTAGTTTTGACGCAGTTTGGGTGTTCCCCCAAGCCCCCTCCCACCTTCAAAATGAGTGAAAACACTAGACATTTTGAAGGCGGGTACCCTTCAGAGTAAAAGCATTTAATATGGGAAAACCGCCTGGTCGGCAACAGCTTCACTGGGGAACGGGTCACCGCGGGGGTGAGGTTAACACAGGGGAGACTATTATCAAGCGTACTCCAAAAATTTTTCTAAACGCTTCGCTGAAAATTTTTTGAAGCCTCCCACTTGACAACAGTCACACTCCCCTATGTTTCGAATCCGTTGGCGGTGGCCCGAAGGGCGCGAAGCTAAAAACACATAACTTTAAAGGAGCGTGCCAAACATGAATACAGTAATATTTGAAAGTACAGTAAAATATGGTTCGACAATCCACTACAAAAATATTAGCTTTAACTATGTAATAAAAATTGATTGTACGGAACATACGTTGTTAAGCAATGGACAAAAATTTTACACATACCTTTTAACTAACAAACATGACGATACAATAGCAGTACTTAATGAGGATAATATATTAACAATAATAAAAGATGAATATTACCCAGGTGACACATACAAATTATACTAATCCAAGTCCAATATTAGACATTTGTATCTCATGAATTTGGAGCTGCTATCCTGATGCGTTACTGCAGCATGAAATTGTGAGATACAATGAAATTGAAACCACTCACGAAACCCAACAGACGGGGGCCCCCCTACCCCCATCTGTCGGGGCCCTCATTCGTGAGTTTCAATTTCTTCTGTGTCAAATATTTCAGATGCAGGCACACTTGACACATCAATTTTAACTGATTCTAAATCTTTACCTTCTTCCTTTGCCTTCTTCTTTTCTTCTATTTTCTTAAGTAGAGCAGGTGACATTTTAAAGCCTTCAAACAGCTTCATAGTGTCATATCTATTACCATACTTTTTCTTAAATCTAAAGAAGCTAGAACCAACTCTTTCCTTAGCAACATACCAACGTTCTATGCAGACAAAAAGACTAAACGGTAACAAAAAGAATAGACCAAAGTTATTAACCTTCCTGTGAATAAACTCTGTTTCTATGCACGTTCTTATTTGCCTATCTATCATTTTTTCGCCTTGACACGATAAGATAATGTCATATCCCAATTTTCTATGTTGTGAAAAAAAGTCTATCCACTCTGTTCGGTCTGCTGCTCCAACGTTCCTAGTATTATACTTTCCTCCTGCTTCATCATAGACAACGAGGCATTGACCTTCCTTTTTTTTTTCTATGTAATCATGGTCTATTGCATGTTCTAGCAATGTATTAACACTAAAATCCTGTGGAGAAACATAAAATATATGCTTTTCCATTCCCTTCGCTATCTCTTCTGGGGTTAAAATTATTGCAAAGTTAGTTATAACGTCTTTGCCTTTATGCAACCAATTCACTATTTCTTCGACTAAATGCAGACTTTTGCCACTGCCTGGAGTTCCTGTATATAAAGATAATGCCATTATTCACCTGCTGCCTTTCCCCACCGAAGTGGTATTCGAATTATGTAATACAACAATACTGATACCGTATAAACTTCTAAACACCCTACAAACTCCTTAATAGGCAAAAAGTAATTTATAGTATTAAGCCATTGAACATCTAAATTGTAAAAATATACAAACGGACTGTCTGGCAATAATATCAAGATTGCTTCTAACATTTTTCCAACAGCACTAATTAGTTTATTTAAAATTGATATCACTATGTTGCACCCCCTAAAAGCTTTCGAGTACCCATTATAAGACCAACATTAAGCGATACTAATATAAAAACTCTAGCAGCTTTAAAAATAGCAGAAAATTTACTTAAATCTAAATTAAAGCTGAAATCTCGTTTCAATATTTCATCATGCCATCCAACTTTCCATATTGGGTCAGTTGGATTTTCTATAAGCAAAGCCTTAACGGTTTTGTATAAATCCCAAGGCAAACTAAATGGAAATTTTGTAGTTAATAACAATCCACTAGTTTCTAATGGTTTCCAGTTGATAGTATCTGAACTAGAGATATCCGTTACGCTATCGACCGAATCCCTCAAACTGTCAACAGAATCCTTTACACCATCTATACTACCTGTAATTGCCCCTGTTTGTTCTTTTGTTGCTGTTCTATCTTTTATGTATTCATCTTCCAATAGTTTTCGCGTTTTGTCTCCTTCTCCTGTTATAATTCCACCGATAGTACCTACAAATGATGAGCCGAATATACTGTACTTATCCCAAAAACTAGTCAAAAAGCCAGTTACAGTAGACCAAAAGCCTGTTTCGCCTGTAGTTGGTACATTTGTTGGTATATCTGTTGGTATAGTGGCTGCTGTTTCATAGCTAATTGTTTTTGTCTCGGCATCTTTTGTAGGGGTTGAAGTGAGAACTGACTTTGCTGTTACTGCTTTTGGTATAACTACAGTGTCGCCGACTGCTGCAATAGCATCTTTATACTGTGCACTAGATTCAACGTATTTTTGTACATACATAGACGGATATACATCGCTGGAATCGACATAGCGTAATTGACCAGATATTTCTATGTATTTATTTGTTATGTCAATTTTTTTGCCTGTTACTGTAATATATCTTATACCATCTTCTGTGCTTAGTTTAAAATAATTTTTTGTATTAAACCAAGATTCCAGAAGTATTAAAGTCTTTGATGTCTCATAATTTTTAATTCGGAAATTCAAATAATAACTTTCACTGCGAGCTTCAAACGAATATAAACCATCAGCTAATGACATAATATTTTCCTTGATTTCCTGTCCATTGGAAAACCATGCGTTTTTATCTTCAATAAAAGTGTTAGGATGTGCAAATGTCATTAACTTTATGTAATCAACAGGTATTAAATATTCTGCTGTAGATTGAGTTTCTGCATTGTTTTTATTTACATCAGCTTGAGTTACACTTAAGTTATTTACTGCACTAACATATTCGTTCCAGTCTAATACGGACTGAGGGATACTGTACGTTACATATTCAGCATTTTCATTATTTTGATAGTTATATGTTCTGACCAAATAATCTTTGACTTGCTGAGCTGCGTACTCTAACAATTGTTTATCTGTTGTATATCTTAGTTGCATTGCTGTTACTCTATCCTCACACAATCCTGCGTATAGCTGCAAAAACTTATTTACTGTTAAATAATCATACGCAGTATCGGTTTGCGAATTTACGTTATATCCTTTATTCGCATCTAGGGAAGCAAGAAGTCCTCCAGTTGCAGCAGTTGTGAGACCTAAACTAGTTGCTAAAACTTCAATTGCATAAAAAATTGGCAATACTGGATTAGCATATGCCTTTTCGTAACTCATTACACAAGTACCAAATATTATTAAGAGAGATAATATAATAGCTGAAATTTTGCGTTTCATAAAACTCACCTTCCTTTTAAGCAAAAAAAACAGCAAGCTAACTGCTGATAGCTGCTGTTTAATTTAACATTAATTTAGCCCGATACTTTCTTGAAAATCTTTTTTGCAAATACTATAGCCTGTGGAGCAGCGTAAACAGTTAGTGCAATTACTGCAATAGCACCAATAGTAGCAACTAATCCAAGAGCCAAGTTTGAAAACATATCATTAACTCCACTTGGTAATGCTCCAACTGTTGAGTCACCTTCTGCTGCAAAACATGTTGATGTCATAACAGTCGCTACTGCTCCTACTGTAGCACCTACAGCAATTATTTTTTTATTAAATTTACTTTTCATCTTATTAAGCAATTTCATAAAATACCTCCAAAATTAAAATTTTGACATTAGCTTCCATGCGTGCCATATACGATTTATCTGCCAAGAAGCACCTCCCACAGCCATTGCCAATAAAAAGCCAAATCCAAGTCCTTTACTAAACACTTCAAAATCAAACATATGTAACACCTATATCTAATTCCTATCAGCAGTCATAGGAACATTAGACCCTATTCCTTAAGTACTAACCAAAATATTAAACCTAGCAAAACACCGATTAAAATTCCGTTTAAAAACAAAGTACCTTGATACATAACGCTTAAACCATCTAACTTAATTGATATTTCCTGTAATACTTCTAGTTCTGTTAATACTTCTAGTTCTGTCATACAACATCACCAACATAATTAAGACCTATCAATTTAACTTCCATCTTACCTTTGGAACCTGGCTTCATTCCAAACTCTAAATCATAAATGCCTGGGACTTTAATAATGCTTGCTTGCATAGTAAGGGGCACACTCTCTTTACAATGTCTTACGCCCATAGAACCATCTTCATTGACAACAGGGTCAAGATTTTCGCAAGCAAGATATTCTAAAGATACTCCTGCACGATTAGCACCCGTTTTATCGTCCATCATATTCCATGATTTAGCGTAGATTACAATTCCTTTTTGTGTCATTTCCTTACCTCCTATTTTTATTAAATATTAATGAGTATCTCATTAATTCTATTTTAACGGTTTTACCATTAATTACAAACATTATTAACGGTATTCTCATTAATATATTTACCATTTCCTTGTATTATCTCTGCCATAATAGCTTTTTCAATGATATCTGAGTATAATAATAACAAGGAGGTATATTACCATGTTTAATGAGAAACTAAGACAATTAAGGAAAGAAAGAAAAATAACCCAAAAGGAACTTAGTAATATACTAGGAATTGCTCAAACAACATACGCAGGATATGAAACAGGAAGATATGAACCAGACTTTAAAATATTAATTGTTATAGCAGATTACTTCATGGTATCAACAGACTACTTACTTGGAAGATATGATAATAATAAAGTTGCAAAGTAAAGGAAAGCATATGAAAAATGAAATACAAAAGAATTTCAAAAAGCAAATGGATGAAGCAGAAATTAAACTACATGAAGATGCTAAAAAATACAATAAAGGAATATTTACAAATAAATTATTTGAACTAAGATTTTATGGATATAATTCAGAATACAAACCACCAAGCAAACTTATAAAAGCAATAATATACATAGGATTTCCTGTTGGGGTTATATTAGCGATTTCAACTATAATAGACTTTATAAAACTTATAGCAAAATAAAAAAGCTGATGATTAATTTCAACAGCTTTCTTTTTTACCAAATACGTGGGGATAGTTATTATTTCGTGTAATTAGATAGTAATTTTGATAACTCCTTCTGGAGCTGTTCCTGTAATATGGTATAGAAATTTAAAAGAATTTTACAAGCTACATAACAATTAAATCAATTTTGTGATTTTGATAACTAAATTATCTATTTATTTTAATGATGTATTTGCCCATGAATATTGGCATAAGGCTTATTCTCGCCACTTTTACATATTCTCTTAATCTTTATACTTTATTGTTTTTGTGAGTAAAGCTCTTCCTTCAACTGTATTTGCAAAAATTTTCCTCACAGGCTCAATATATTTTTCCGGTTCTGTAAGTGACGGACTATAATGAGTAAGCCACAATTCCGCTACATTTCCTTGTTTGGCAAGCAGTGCCGCTTCTGAAAACATCATATGCTTTTTCTGCTCAGCTTTAACAAAGTCATTCTCATCACCATACATACCTTCACAAATAAAGAGGTCAGAGTCTTTAATAAACTTTACCAATTGGTCTGATGGCCTTGTATCTGTGCAATAACAAACCTTAATCCCTTTTCTGTACTTACCTAAAACCATTTCAGGAGTAAAAACTTTTTTCTCTAGTGTAATTACTTCACCTTTCTGAAGATTATTCCAGTAGTTTACAGGAATCATTAGTTCCTTAGCACGTTCAACATCAAATTTACCCTGCCTTTTAAGCTCAACACAATATGATAGACATGGAAGGGTATGTTCGGCTGGTAAACTCTTAATAGAAATATCACTAATACATACTTCTGCATTTTTAGTATCAGGTAGTTCTTTTAATCTCAACTCATAAGGTAATTGGGGTGATATAACTGTTAGACCTTCAATAATTTTGTCTATGCCCGGAGGACCAATTAGAGCTAATGGTTCCTCCCTCCCCGAATTTCCCAATGTGAGAAGAAAGCCAGGCAAACCAGCTACATGATCCGCATGATAATGGGTAAACAGCACAGCATCAATTGACTTAAATCCCCATTCAGCCATTTTAAGTGGGATTTGAGTTCCTTCACCACAATCTATTAGAATCATTCTACCATTATATCTTATTAAAAGAGATGTGAGCCACCTGTTCGGTAGTGGCATCACCCCTCCTGTTCCCAGCAAACAAACATCAAGCATAAACATCTCCTCAACTGGAATCATTCTTTTCTAGTTATCTTTACATATCAACTTCCCTAAATTCAAGTTGCCCTTAAAAGAAAGAAATATTCGTTATGAATATTTTTCTAAAAGCTGTAAAAAATAAAAAAGATATAAAAGACTATAAAATTAAGTCCAGCGGTTAAATGTCAATAGCCAACTGGAAAAAAGTTTTGAATAAAGAGCAGGTTTTTGCTCCAAAAAGCATAAAAAATCTACACACTAATAAGCCTACCCTTACTCATTTGTAAAATGTGGT
>JAEZOA010000041.1 GCA_023441625.1 Bacillota bacterium | reverse complement strand
GTGGTTAGAGCCTTTTTTAAACCATCAAGTGGTAGGGGGGACTAACTAATCCACAGTATCTTAAAACAGCATAGCTTAACCTCTAGAAAAGGTAAAGAAAAGCTATGACTATATAATACGAGGGGGATCGAGTCCATGCCAGTACTTTAATGGAGTTTTGTGCCAATTGCGGGGCATGGGCATATTTATGAATAAAATTTTAGTATTTATGTATGATGATATGGCGGATTTTGAAATTGTATATGCTACTCATTTATTGGGACATGAATTATCAAAACAAATAATACCTTGTGCATATGAGAATAAGCCAATTAGAAGTAAAGGCGGAATGCTATATTTACCTCAGATTACTGTATCACAAGCTGTTCCAGAGGATTATGAGGGTTTGCTAATACCAGGTGGCTGGAACCCTGTTGTGAAGGATGAGCTGCTTGTTTTAATCAATGAATTTTTTAATAGTGGAAAGCTGCTTGCAGCAATTTGTGCAGGGCCAAGATATTTTGCTAAAGCTGGAATTTTAAATAAGGTAAAGTACACAACATCTATTGTTGAGTGGAATCAGTTACGAAGAGAAGCATTTAATAATGAGGATGATCCTTTTCCAAGAGAGAATTTCATTGATACTAGAGTAGTTAGAGATAAAAATGTAATTACTTCTAAAGGCATTTCCTTTGTTGATTTTGCAATTGAGATAGCAGACTATTTCGGACAGTTCAAGGATGAAGCTCAAAAAAAGGATTTTTTTAATACCATAACGGGATGTTAAGAGGGAGAAGCGTCTATGAGTAAAGTAGTTTTGGTTACTGGGGCTTCAAGAGGAATTGGATGTGAAATTGCTAGGCTATTTGCAATGAAGGGGTATAGGGTGGCAATAAATTATAACCAGAATGAAGGAGCGGCTAATGCCTTATTTAATGATTTACTTAAGGCTGGATATAGTTCAATGTTGGTTCAAGCTGATGTAAGCAATAAGGAGCAGGTTGATAGTATGATAGAGTCAATCAACAAACAGTTTGGTGGAATTGATGTTTTAGTTAATAATGCTGGAATTGCTAAACAGCAGTTATTTACTGATATCTCCATGCAAGAATGGGATAGGATGTTTGATGTAAATGTGAAGGGTATTTTTTTATGTTGTCAAGGTGTTTTACCTTCTATGATAAGAAATAAAACAGGTAAAATAATAAATATATCATCTATTTGGGGAATTACAGGGGCATCCTGTGAAGTATTATATTCTACAACAAAAGCTGCCATTATTGGATTAACTAAAGCATTAGCTAAGGAACTAGGACCCTCAAACATTCAGGTGAATTGTGTTGCACCAGGAGTAATTGACACAGATATGAATTCAGATTTAGACCAAGCAGCATTTGAGGAACTAAAGGACCAAACTCCTCTTGGAGTTATAGGAAAAGGTATTGACATTGCAGAAACTGTTGCTTTCTTGGCGTCTGAGAAAGCAAATTTTATTACTGGACAAGTTATTAGCCCAAATGGAGGATTGTTAATATAGTTTGTTGATTTATTTTATTTATTTTTATAACTTATAAATATACTTGTAATATTTACATGATAAGTAGTATACTAAGTAGTGTCATTTTAAATATTTTGAGTAAGGTGGTGGATTCAAGTGGGCACAGACCCGTATCCTAGTAGATACTGCAATAAAAAATACATAATTCTTGGAGGGATAGTGCACCTTGCATCTGTTTAAGTGTTAAACTATGCCCTCCCTAATAATGGAGGGCTTTTTTATGTTATCATTATCTTTTTTTCAAGATAAAAGACAGATTGTTCAAATGAAAGAACCTGTAGCAGAGGTTAGACAAATTGATTTTAATGGACTTACCTGGATAGATATTACTAAACCTACTAAAAAAGAAATAGATATGTTAGAGGAAAAGTATAATTTTCACGAATTACCGCTGGAGGATTGCATGACAGAGCATCAGCGCTCTAAGGTTGATGAATATGACGATTATTGTTTTATTGTAATGCATTTTCCTCGTTACCGTAAAGAGACGATGAGCCTTGATACGGAAGAAATAGATATTTTCTTAGGGCATAATTATTTAGTAACTTTACACGAAGGCGAATTGAAACCTTTGGTTGCTTTTTCTCGCATGTGTCAGTCGAATAAGGAAGCAAGAGAAAACTTCATGTCTGAAGGTTCTGCATTGCTTTTATATGAAATAATTAAAAGACTTTTTGATTATTGTTTTCCAATGTTGGACAAGATAGGAACAATGCTAGACGGATTAAATAAAACGATTTTTAAACATCAGTCGAGGGCAATGCTTGAAGAGATATCAAGAGCTAAGATGCAGATTATTAATTATAGGAGAGTAATTAAACCTCTTAGACCTGTTATATTGACTTTAGAAAAAGTCATTGTGAGATATCTCCCAGAGGATATGGAGATGTACTTTGACGATATTACAGATAAAGCAGAAAAAGTATGGGCCATGCTAGAAAACTATAAAGAAATGGTGGAAGCAATTGATGGTACCTATGAATCTTTAACCTCTCATAGGATGAATAATCTTATGCGTACCTTCACAACATTGCAGGTTGTAATTCTACCAATGACCTTAGTGAGCGGTTTGTTTTCAATGAACGTAGAAGGCATTCCTATGGCAAAATTCCATTATGCATTTTGGGTAGTATTTGGAATGATATTTATACCGATGTCAATAATTGCTTTTTTAATGCTTTTTAAGAGAAATAAATGGTTCTAATTAAGGAGGGCAGAGTAAAATGAATAATACTTCGGGAGTTAAGAGTTTCTTTGAATATCTTCCAAGTTGTATTAAGTTTCATAAATTAAAAAATGAAGGCTTAGCTAAAACTATATTTTTAATTGTCCTACTTTGCCAATTAATAGCTAACTATTTTCAGTATAAAATTTTAAATTCAATACCCTCAAATGATATTGAGAACCTATTATCCATGTTGAGTACCGTGCCCTCTGAAACAGAGATTGCTACACCATCAGCAGATACAATATATCTTTTACTGATTTTATTGGGTCTGGCATTATTGGTAAAGCTTGTTTCAAATTTACTTTATTCAGTATATATGTATTCGTATTTATCTGAATTAAAAGGAAAAGACTCAGGGTTTGTTACTAGCTTTAAGGGTACCTTTAAGCACATGGGACGCTTAGTTTTCTATAATATCATTTTCGGAATAATGTTTTCTATTGGTCTAATGTTTTTTATTATACCTGGAATTATAGTGTATGCAATTTTTGTTTTTGGATTTTGTTATATACTAGATTTAAAATTAACTGTAGCAGATGCTATGACGGCATGTAGCGAGATTACTAAAGGTAAAAAAACGCAGATAATTAGTGTATTTATAGGGTTTGTCCTTCTGTTTGAATTACCAATGTTTCTTTTGTTCTCTGGTGGTTCATTAGGGACAGTATTTATGGCTTCCTTTTTTGGCACTATTACAAGCCTGATTTTACAAAGGCTAATAACAAAAGTTTATTTAGATTTAGAGTATAAAAAGGAAAATGCTATCAAAAAGTAATTTGTTTTATACTATTAAATATTTAAATGCTTTTTAAGTATTCTTTTATTTCACATAAATTATAGTGCTTTTTGTGAGGGCAAAATATGAATATTCGCTATACTCTAAGTAAATTCAATTTGAGCAGTAATCAAGTATCAGATGAAAATTATGAACTTAGCCGTAGAAGATTTATCTTCGAAGGTTGTAGTGCAAATGCAATTTATACCTTAACAAGTGGAGCTTTTTTGGTGGGTTATGCCAAGTATTTAGGTGCAAATGACCAGTTTAATGGTATTATTATTGCAATTCCATTGCTTACATATATTATTCAAATGTTTAGCCCACTAGTTCTTGAGAGGCTTCCAAGTAGAAAAAAGCTAATTATTGCGATATCTTTTTTTTATAGAACACTTCTTGGGTTAATGGTACTTATTCCGTTTATTACTGATAATAAATCAGCCAGGCTTACTCTGCTTGCTGTGATGTATTTTACAGCTTATGCAGTCTCTAGTTTCGCAAGCCCAGCAGGTGGAAGCTGGATAATTAGCTTAGTACCAGAAAAAATGAGGGGAAGATACTTTGGACTAAGGGATATGTGTATTTTGGCTTCTGCTGCTGTAATCTCCCTTGTTATGGGTAGAATACTCGATGTATTTAAATCAATAAATAAGGATTTTATTGGCTTTACTATTATTTTTTCAGTAGTCCTGGTGTTAGTCTTTTGGAATTATTTTATACTAAAGAGAATAAAAGAACCTGATGTTGTACAGCTCAATCAGAGCTTGACTTTAAAAAGCGTACTCACATTGCCCTTAAAGCACAGAAACTTCCGCAAAGTGATTATCTTGAATATAATATGGAATTTAGCTGCTCAGCTATCAATACCCTTCTTTTCTGTTTATATGGTTACTGGATTGAAGCTATCTTATACCTTTATTATGGTAGTTGGAATTATTTTGTCCTTTACTCAATCGCTATCGGCTAAGATGTGGGGGAAATTATCTGAAAAGGTAGGCTGGGAGTTTACTACTGTTCTTTCAATAGGTTTAATTGGTATATGTCATTTAACGTGGATGTTGGTAAATCGCAGCACATATTTTATACTTATTCCTATTATTCAAGTAATGGCCGGTATTGCTTGGGCTGGGGTTAATCTATCATTATTTAATATTCAATACAAACATGCACCACAAGAAGGAAGAACAATTTATATTGGATTTAATACTGCATTGGCTGGTTTGGCAGGCTTTACTAGTGCATTGGTAGGAGCCTTTTTAGTAGGTGCTTTAAGTGAAATTAAAATAAATATAGGGATTACTGTACTTAATAACATGCTGTTTATTTTTGGTCTGTCAGGCCTGCTTATTGTCTGCTGTGCTGCATTTGCTTCATACTGGTTCAAAGTAAAAAAATAAATAGTTCCGAAGAGTATAAAGGCGATATAACAATAACTGTTATATCGCCTTTAACATATCAATAAATTGGTGGGCAATAAGGGACTCAAACCCCTGACTTCTTCCACGTCAAGGAAGCACTCTATCAGCTGAGTTAATTGCCCGTACAAAGATTATAATACATGCACTAGATGTTTTTTGTCAAGATATAAGTACAATTTTTATATAATTTACAGTTTCCTAATTTACAGTTTCATCTGAAATATGTTCAGTTGTAATTAGGAGCATGAATATATATTTTTATGTAAAACTGTAATTAAAACATAACTTTTTATCATATTAATAGATGTATAAGTCCGATACTGAAAAACTTTTAATTAATTATGATAGAAAAGAGCTTGACTAATGATGCAAAATGTTATTATACTACTTTTGAGCCTGGGAATTATTCTTTTTGGCTGTGAACTATTTACAAATGGAATCGAGTGGCTTGGTAAAAAACTAAATTTAGGAGACGGTGTTGTTGGAAGTATTTTTTCGGCAGTAGGCACCTGTTTGCCTGAAACCCTAATACCGATTATAGCTATACTTTTTTCAAAAAATCAAAAAAATTCAATTGAAATAGGTATTGGTGCTATTGTTGGAGCACCATTTATGTTATCGACACTCGCATTTTTTATAACAGGATTAAGCGTAATAATCTTTGCAAATAAACGTAAGAATAAGTATGAATTAAATGTAAGTCTGGATATATTAGGTAGGGATATTTCTTTCTTTGTGCTTGTGTATATAAGTGCCATTTTAGCATCACTTATAAGTATAGGTATTGTAAAGAATATGATAGCAATTCTGCTTATTGTCTCGTACATATATTATATTATTAAGACAGTTAATAACGATCAAACCAGTAATGAAGAAGTTGAAGAATTAATATTCACTAAGGTATTTAATTCTAAAACCAGTATATTGATTATTACTCTACAAATTTTATTTGCTTTAAGTGCCATAATAATAGGAGCTGAAATGTTTGTAGCAAATATCGAGGTAGTATCAAAGGCCTTAAAAGTTTCAACACTAGTATTATCAATAATAATTACTCCAATAGCAACAGAGCTCCCTGAGAAGTTTAATAGCATTATATGGATTAGTAAAAATAAGGATACTCTCGCATTAGGTAACATAACTGGTGCCATGGTTTTTCAAAGCTGTATTCCAGTGTCAATCGGTATTATTGCAACTGACTGGAGTTTAGATACTGTTACATTAGTTAGTGCATTTCTGGCACTAGCATCATCTTTGGTGACATATATCTGGATAAAAAAGCGTAAATATTTAAATCCTATACCACTGCTATCAGGCGGTTTATTTTATTCAATATTTATCTGTCTTTTGATACTGAGAGGATTCAAATAAATAGAAAACTTTATTCAAGGATTTACTGGATGGCTAGAGAATATTTTCTAAAGTAAAGTCCTCTTTTTCCGGAATATGAAGAATATAGTGCCTTAAAGCTTCCAATTCGGCTAAGGCTGATGAAAAATCTTCGCTTTCAATATATTTTTTAGATTTTGTGAATGAGTTATCTATATTATCTATTTCAAAATGATCCAATAATATAGCCCAACCAAATTTTGTCTTTTCCCAGGTGTATTCAAAATCCTCAAGTTGATTTTTTGCTGAAGCCCACTTATTAGCACTAACATATTCACAGGCAGCGTTTACAGTGTATTCTAATTTGCTTGCAGTTTTATTAAAATAGTGTAGTGATAATGCCCCAGAAGTAATTATGATTAATAGTATGCAAATTACAAGTATTATTATTTTTGTATTACTATTCATTTTTCGCATATTGCATTACTCCTTTTTTTCCTTAGCCTGGCAAAATAGTTTTCTATCAGAATCCATGCTTGCAAAAAGCACATCTTTAATACTCTTTATTCCAAGCTTATTTATTTCTAGCTCTAGAGTACGCAAATCCAAATTCGCATTCTTCAAGCCATTTTCAATCAAGTCGCCATCAATTATCAAATCAATCGCTGGAGCCTCATATTTAACATTTATGTTTAGGTCTCTGGGTGTAACATTTCTTTTACTAGCTTTTGGTATCACGCTAAGTTGACCATTTGATTCTAGTATCGCATACTCAACATCAGCGATATTGTATATATTTTTGTTCCTCAACTGCTCCATTAAATCACTTAATGTATATAACTCATTTCTAAAAACTGTTTCATTTATTTTTCCAGCAGAAATTAATATACTTGGTCTACCACAAATTATATCTCTTGCTTTTATGTTTTTTAATGAAATAAACGATATAATTACTTGGGCTGCTAACATGGTAAATATAGGTATGATTCCATTAATAAGCGGTATTCCAGTGTTTTGCATGGGAACAGAGGCTAGGTCTGATATCATAATAGCAACAGCTAGCTCAAAAGGCTGTAATTGGCCAATCTGCCTTTTACCCATAAGCCTCATAGCTAGTATTACCACTACATAAAGAATCAATGTTCGAATAAAAACAACAAGCAATACATCTACCTCTTTCTTAATAAAAATCATATAGGATTAGTATTTAATATTATTAAAAAAAAATACTTAAAATATAGAATAGAAAAAGTTGTATTTTAGATTTTTAATCTTAAAATAATGGTATAATTGCTATATTAATTAATCAAAGCTGGTTTGTAAATTAACTAATATGTTTATTAATTGCCTAATAATTAGGAGGATGTAGCATGCAGGTAGTAGTTATTGGATGTGGTAAGGTTGGATCAAAATTTGCAGAAATTCTTTCTAAAGAAGGAAATGATGTAGTTATTGTATCTAGCGATTCTAAAGCATTTAAAAATCTTCCACATGATTTTGATGGAGTGACTATAACGGGTATTCCTATCGACCAGGATATATTAAAAATGGCAGGAATTGAAACAGCGGATGTTCTTGTTGCTGTTACGGAAGATGATAATATTAATATTATGGTTTGTCAGGTTGCAAAAGAAATATTTAGGGTTCCAAAAGTAATCGCAAGAATCTATAATCCAGCTCGAGAGCATGTTTTCCATGAATTTGGACTAGAAACTATTTGTCCGACCGAGATTACAGTTAATGTTATGAGAGCAACAATAGAAGAGGGAAATGACATTAGTACACTTGCTTTTGGTAATACATCTGTTATATTTAATCAAAAGAAAATAGATGATAAGTATATTGGTAAAAGAGTTAACCAAGTAGAAGTTAAAAATGGCATGGTCTTTGGAATTATTAGAAGTGGTAATTTTATATTTGCTAATGCTGTTAAGAAATTAATTAAGGATGATATTATAGTTTTAAGTGATAATGCTCATAAAATTAAGATTTAAAAGTTTAAAGCTTATATGTTGTTAGATGTTATATATTTTATTGCCTATAGAAGGCTCTGGAGGATATTATGTTTATTGTTATAGCAGGTGGAGGTAAGGTTGGTTATTACTTAGTTAAGACTCTTCAACAATATAAACATAAAATTGTTGTAATAGAAAGACAAAAGGAATTGTGTCATAAAATAGCAAATCAGCTAGATATATGTGTTGTTAACGGTGATGGGACAAATATTGATCATTTAACCGAGAGTATGGTTAATGAAGCAGATATTTTTATTGCAGTTACTGGTAAGGATGAAGACAATCTTATTGCTTGCCAGCTTGCAAAAAGAAATTTTGGAGTTAAAAGAACAATTGCTAGGGTTAACAATCCTAAAAACATCGTCATTTTTGAAAAACTTGGTGTAGATATTGCTGTAAGTAGTACATCGGTAATCGCAGACCTGATTGAGCAGGAAGTCGACTTCACTGGTATGAAGACACTAATGAAATTGAAGAACGGAAAGATAGCCTTAAGTGAAGTTTTAATTTCACAAACATCACCAGTTATAAATAAGTCATTAAAGGAAATAACTATTCCAAAGGACTGTATTTTAATATCTATAGTCAGAAATGAGTCAGTAATAATTCCTAAAGGTGAAACTGTATTATTAGCGGGTGATTTTATTATTGCTGCTTCATCAATACAAGATCAGCAGGAGTTAAAAGACTTCTTTTTAGGATGATTTTTGTAGTTGCAAATACTTAGTTGTATGTGATAGACTTATGAAAAGAATATTATAAAGCTATGAATAATTCCATTAGCTATCTGCGGTTATTTTTAGAGAGCAATCTGTTTGGTGAAAAGATTGAAATACGCAATAGTGAATTACAAATTATGAGCTGCTTTTGCCGGGTTTGCCCGTTATAGCTTAATAAGACATTTGAATCCTTTAAATATTTGATTTTTCTCAATATTATAGGGTGATATGGATGTGAATTAAGGTGGTACCACGAGCTCTTCGTCCTTATACTAGGATAAAGGGCTTTTATTTTTAAAAAATGCGAGGAGTGAAATAAAGTGAAAAATGTTTTTGAGGTTTTGCAGGAAAGAGGCTTTATTGCGCAGATTACACATGAAGATGAGGTTAAGAAGCTATTAGGTGAAAAAAAGGTGACTTTTTATATTGGTTTTGATCCAACGGCGGATAGCTTACATGTGGGACATTTTCTACAGCTAATGGTTATGGCTCATATGCAACAAGCTGGTCACAGGCCTATTGTTTTAGTAGGTGGTGGAACAGGTATGGTTGGAGACCCAACTGGTAAAAATGATATGCGAAAAATGATGACCAGAGAAATCGTAGAGCATAATGTTAACAGATTTAAAGAGCAAATATCGAAATTTATTGATTTTTCAGATGATAAAGCACTAATGGTTGACAATGCAGACTGGCTTCTAGATTTAAACTATGTAGAATTTTTGAGAGAAGTAGGAGTACATTTCTCTGTTAATAGAATGTTGACTGCCGAATGTTTTAAGAGCAGAATGGAAAAAGGCTTAACATTTCTTGAATTTAATTATATGCTTATGCAGAGCTATGATTTCCTTGTTCTTAACAAAAAATTTGACTGTCAAATGCAGTTGGGTGGAGATGATCAATGGGCTAATATCCTTGGTGGACTTGAACTTATCAGAAAATCTGAAGGGAAAAGTGTTTATGGTATGACCTTTACTCTTCTCACTACAAGCGAAGGTAAGAAAATGGGGAAAACTGAAGGTGGAGCTATATGGTTGGATCCTCAAAAAACCTCCCCATATGAATTTTATCAATACTGGAGAAATGTCAGTGATAATGATGTGGAGAGGTGCTTAGCTCTGCTGACCTTCCTACCTATAGACGAGGTTAAGAGATTAGGTTCTCTAAAGGATGCTGAAATTAATGAGGCAAAGGCAATACTTGCATATGAGGTAACTAAAATAGTTCATGGTGAGCTTGAAGCACAAAAAGCAAAGGAAGCAGCTGAAGCAATATTTGGTGGAAAAGGAAAATCAGATAACATTCCTTCTGTTGATATTAGTTCAGCTGAGCTAAAAACTGGGATAAGGATTACAGATTTATTATTACTTGCAGGCCTTACACCATCAAAGAGTGAGGCAAGAAGAGCTGTAGAGCAAGGCGGAGTATCACTAAATGACAGCAAGGTTGCTAGCTTTAACTATGTTATAGAAGAAAAAGATTTAGTTGACGGTCAAATGATGCTTCAAAAGGGTAAAAAGAATTTTGTAAGAATCAAGGTAATATAAAAGAATAAGAGCTAAATTCAGCAGTCAGATTCAGAATAAATTGAAAGTTAACTCAGTAACCTATGTAACTAGACATAAGCTGAGGTTTTCACAGTATTCCAACTCTGACTGCAGTCTACTGACTCCTTACTTAGCCAATCAGAATTTTTGCTTCGGGATATACCAGTTCAGATGTTCTTTTGGAAGACTTTAGTGTTAGTGCTACTGCAAATGATAGTGGTCCAACTCTTCCAAAAAACATAGTTAATATAATCAGTAATTTGCTAACCATGCTAAGAGAAGCAGTTACACCAAGTGTTGCTCCCGTAGTTCCAAATGCAGAAGTTACCTCATACAAAATGTCTAAAAAATTGAAATTGGGTTCAAGGATAACAATAACTGTAGTTATTAGCATTACTAATATTATGCTTAGTCCCGTTACCGACAATGCTTTATTTACAGTGCTTTGATGTATTCTCCTTTTGAATAGAACAATATCCTCGGATGCTCGAACATATGAAAAAATAGCAACAATTAATACTCCTATAGTAGTAACCTTTACACCACCACCAGTTGAACCAGGAGCGGCACCAACAAACATAAAGAAAGCAGTAAGTACTTTTGAAAGTTCTCTCATATCATTTAAATTTATTGAGTTAAAACCTGCTGTTCTTGAAGAGGTTGATTGAAAGAAGGAAGCGTTAAACTTTTCAAAAGTGCTCATTGAGCCCATGGTTTTGGGATTGTTAAACTCGGCCATGAAGAAAAATAACGTACCTAAAATAATTAATGCACCTGAAATAATAAGTACTAGCTTTGTATAAAACATTAGGTGCTTACTTTTTTTATATTCATATAAGTCTTTCCATACAGAAAATCCAAGTCCACCGATTATAATTAACGCTGATAACGTATAAATAACTATCGGGTCATTATTAAAGGGTAACATACTTACAAAAGTTCCATCTACAACAGCACTTGTGATTTCAAACCCAGAATTGCAGAATCCTGATACTGAGTAGAAAATTGCCATATAGAAACCTATCGCACCAAATTTAGGAACGAAGCTAAAGGAGAGAAGTATTGCTCCAATTAGTTCAATCAAAAATGTAATTACTACAATATTCCTTATAAGTCTAAGAACGGTTGAATAACTAAAAAAGTTTATGGACTCTTGTGCCAAAATCATTCCTTTTAGCTTAATTCTTTTTCTTAGCATGATAGAAAAAAATGTTGCTAAAGTTATTATACCTAGAGCACCTATTTGAACTAGAGCCAGGATTATTATTTGACCAGCAGTAGACCAGTAAGTGTAAGTATCATATATGACTAGGCCTGTTATGCAAGAAGCAGAGGTAGCTGTAAAGAACGAATCAATTAATGGAGTCCATTCTCCTGTTCTAGATGAAAAGGGCATTGATAAAAGTATTGTTCCTATAAATATCAAGGAGGTAAAACTTAAAACAATTACTTTAGAAGGGGCAATGTTTAAAAGGTTACCTTTATTTTTTAGTATTTTTTTCATTAAAATACACCTCTTATAAGTGGATTTTGTATAAACTATAAAGCCTTACATAATGGATTAGATTATCATATCTATATAAATATTTCAATTAGATGAATGTAAATATTAACTATTTATCTTATTATAAGCAATGTTGGGTTACCAACTTGCGTTTTTTATTATTTTACCAAAAGTAAATAAAGAATATTTTTCTTATTTTTGATAAAAATAATAGGGATATAAAATTTAATCCAAAAGGAGAACTAAAATGCCGCTTACAAGTAAAGAACTAATGCTGATACAAGATAATATTAGCATGTGCGGAAGTTGCATAAAATATTTGCAAGGTTGTGCACAAATGGCTGCTGACAGCCAAGTGAAAAATCTCTGCAACCAGTTGGCAAGTGAAGAAAAAAACAATTTACAACTTTTAATGAAACATGTTAATACTGCTGCACAATAATAGGAGGTGATCTTTTGGCAAGCTTAACAGACAAAGAGATAATGGAATCAGTTTTAAATGAACACAAGTTAGCTGCATCTTCATTAACCACTTTAATACTTGAAAGTGCATGTCCAATGCTCAGAAATGATGCGCAGAGTATTTTGACTAACACCTTCAATGGGCAAAAGCAGGTTTTTGATATTATGACACAAAAGGGATGGTATACTGTTCAAAATGCCAATCCACAGGAAATAACAATGGCACAACAGAAGGTTAAAAATTTAGAATCACAAATGGCATAAACAAAAAAAGCTAAGGATGGGAGCTATGCAAGAAAAAATTAAATACAGTACTGCAATAGTTCCCTGAATTAGCATCAATAATCTACAATATAAAGTTGAGTAACACTTTAATAACAAGAGCATAAAATAGTAATGCGGGGATACATATTCAAACAAGTAAGTTCTGATTTCTATAAAATGACTATTAGTATATTCATATCATATTATAATATTAATCTTTAATATCGTTAAGCTATACAAGGAGGGAAAGAAAGTGGAAGTATGTATATCAACAATGTCCCAAAGTGACGGAGGTGTAATTTATGAACAAATTATTAGTCACTGGAGGTAAAAAATTAAGAGGTGAAATTGAAATTGAAGGAGCAAAAAATTCTGTTTTACCAATACTGGCAGCTACTATATTAAACGGTGGCGAGAATGTAATTAAAAATTGCCCAATGTTTAAAGATGTAGAAGTAATCTTAGATATTCTAAGAAATCTAGGATGTAAAGTAAAAGTAGAGGATAATACAGCAATCATAGATTCTTCAACAATATCCTCTACTTTTGTACCTGAAAACCTAGCGACAGAAATGAGGTCTTCAATAATTTTAATGGGACCACTTTTGGCTAGAGAAGGAAAAGTAACTATAAGCTATCCAGGTGGGTGTGTTACTTTTCGGAATTTTTCCTTAACTCAACAATCATTTTTCTAAATTGTAATGCTTTTCTTATCTTGTTAATCAATATAAGTTTATTCATGCTATTTATTGGTTTACGAATAAAATCATAAATATCATATGCAAACACTTTTTCAATCTCATCTTCTTCAATTCCAGATGCAATAATAATAGGAATTTCTTTGTAGAAATTGGTTTTAGAAAATTCCTCTAAAAAACCAAAGCCATCTAATACAGGCATTTCTAAATCGAGTATAATAATATCGATATTTCTACTTTCTATTAAATCTAATGCTTCTCTTCCATTGAGTGCAGATACAATGTTAACGCGCTCTTTGTAAAGATAATTTCTCATAATTGCATTGTCTAAAGCACTATCATCAGTCACAAGTATAGTACTAATCATAATTATGCCCATGCCCAGCATTTCACACAAGAATAAAGTAAAGTTCCTTTCCTAAAGGAAAGTTTCTTTCCTCAATGAAATGTGCATTACCTTGACAGAAATGGGGCTCGGTACCTCCTTGATTTTTTTATAATTTCTTTAACACTTTGTCTTAAAATACTTTTTACTTATACATTAAAGTTCTATAAAACTTATAAAAAACCTTCCGCTTAAATAGAAAAAAAATGTAGAAAAAGATATATATAATTGTATAAAGTATACAAAGCATAAATTTAACTCTAACAATACAGAAACAATATATTATGTTATAATAATTTGTAACACTATATGGTATTGATTTGGACCTATTATAAGAAAGTAGGATCAAAAGGCATGGGATTAGAGAATGAGAATAGTTTGCTGACAAAAGCACGAAAGGGAGATATACAGGCATTTGAGGAATTAACTAGTAGCTACTATGGGAAAGTATTAAATATTTGTTATAGAATGTTGAACAATTCTGAGGATGCAAGTGAGCAGGCTCAAGAGGCTTTCATAAAAGCTTTTAGGTACATAAAGGATTTTAAAGGTAATTGTTCCATTTCCACATGGCTGTATCGTATTGCTACTAACGTATGTCTCGATTATTTAAGAAAAAATAAAAACAAGAAATTTATATCAATAGAGCAAAATACCTTTGATGATTTAAAGATAAAAGATAGCTTGGTTTCAAATAAACCTGGGCCTGAGAAAGTGGCGGAGGTTAATGCTCAAAGGAAAGCAATTAACGAAGCTTTGTCTAAAATGAATGAAAAAAACAGAATGATAATAGTGCTTAGAGATTTTAATTGTTTCAGTTATGAGGAAATAGGTGAAATTATTAAAGCTCCTGTTGGAACTGTTAAATCAAGAATCAGTAGGGCTAGATCAGAACTGAGAGATTTATTGTGCAAAGAAAAGGAACATTTATTTACTGACTACGTCAAATAGTAATGAAGGGAGGGAGAATATATGAATTTTTGCAAACAAAGTGATGAGTATATTTCACAATATATAGATGATTTACTAGATGATAAAATTAGAATCCAATTTATAAAGCATCTCGAAGGCTGCAGCGAGTGTGCTGCAAAACTTAAGGAAGCCTCACTTCTTGTTGATTTATGTAGAGAAGACCAGGGAATCCAGCTTCCAGATAACTTTTCAGAATCCCTCCATAGTCGACTTATAGAAATTAGTGAAAAAGAGAGCAATCCAAAGTTTAGCTTCATTTTGCATAATAAAAAACTGTTTGCTACTCTTTCAACTGCAGCTGTTTTTGTTATTTTTGTACTGGCTTACAATTTGCTTCCACACATGGGGCCATCAAAGGACTCGACTGACATGAAATCTGATAAGGCTCAGGCCACCAGTGCTGTAAGCGAGTATTCTGGCAGTAGTATTGCTAAAGAAAGTTTACAGGCTGGCAACAATGGTACTGCTGATAGTGCAGCAAATGGTAATACAGCTGCTGCTAAGGAGAATGGCAATACAATAACGGCAGGTGCTGATGTAATTGTAGCCTTCGATGAAAAAGTATTACCTTCTATAAAGTTTAATAAGTCAACAGCAACAGGGGAGGCTAATAGTACACAGGCAAAGCAAGAGTCTAACTCAAGTGATAACAGGCTTGTTGATGAACAGGTACTAGACGTATTCTCTTATGTTGCTTCAATTGATGATGCTGGAACAAAAGAATACTTTTCAAATTATGTAGAAAAAAGTTTAAAGGTATCTCCAGAACATATAGAAATTGAAGCTTTGGAAGAGTTTATGAAGGAAGCAGGTGCAATTGAGCTAAAATCTGATTCAGTTAGTAGTAAAATTGAAAATTCTGCTCTAAGCACAGTTACCGCCTCAGCTGTAAGCGATAATTATATTGATTATTATTTACCTTTAAGTATATATAGCACATTAGATGCTAAAGCAAAAAATTATAAGCTAGAATTAAACACCAAAACTGATATAATTAATAAGGATATTACTGATAAGTACAATGAACTAAATAATCAAATAATTGAAATCGATAAGAATATTGAAGAAGCTCTTAAAAAGGGCGAGAGTATAACCGCTTTTGAGAACGAAAAAACAATACTTACTGAAGAAATGAATAAAGTAGTTTCTGAAAAGGAAATGATTACTATAAGAGTGTTTTTTGTGCAAGAATAAGTTAACTTAGGCTTTTATCTTCGCTAAAGACTTGAAAAGCCAAGTTTTATCAATAAATAATGCTGGGAGGCTTTAAATTATTTGGATAAGATAATGATTGTTGACGGAAATAGTATTCTAAATAGGGCATTTTATGGTTTAAGCAAAGCTACCACACTTTCAACTACAGAGGGTTTACCCACTAATGCTGTATTTGGATTTATAAATATTGTATCTAAATATTTAGCTGAGGAAGAACCTAAATATATATGTGTAGCTTTTGATTTAAAAGCACCAACCTTTAGGCATAAAGAATATGATCAATACAAAGCTCAGAGAAAAGGAATGCCTGAAGATTTAGCTGTCCAAGTTCCCATTATCAAGCAGGTACTTGATGCAATGAATGTTAAACGAGTTGAAGTTGAGGGCTTTGAAGCTGATGATATTTTAGGCTCTATTTCTTTATGTGCAGAAGAAAAAGGTATGGAAGCGATATTATTAACTGGAGATAGGGATTCCTTACAGCTAGCATCAAATACCACAAGGATAAAGCTACCTGTAACCAGAGGAAATAAAACTGAGACAGATGAGTACGATTTCCAAAGAGTCGTGGAAAAATATGGAGTAACCCCTGATAAACTTATTGATGTAAAAGGATTAATGGGAGATGCTTCAGACAATATTCCTGGAGTACCTGGGATAGGAGAAAAAACTGCTCTTGAATTAATTATAAAGTTCGGCAGCATAGAAGAAATTTATGAGAATATTGAGAAGGTTGAAAAGAAAGGTGTTCGTGAGAAGCTCTTGGCAAATAAGGATTTAGCTTTCCTTTGTAAGAGACTTGCTACTATTGAGCGAAGAATGCCAAATCTTTCTAATATGGACCAGTTTCTAAGAAGGGACTTCGATAAGGAAAAGCTTTATGATATTTTCAAAAAATTAGAGTTTAGAACCTTCATTGAAAAATTTGGCTTAGGCAATGTGCCTGTTTCACAGGATTCTTCAAATATAAGTACAGTGCATATTGCTATTCATTCAATAAGTGAGTTGGAATCATATATTGAAGCAGTCAAAGCTACCAAAGAAATGACCATTTACTACCATATAGACCCTTCTGATAGCGTTATTGATGATTTCTGCATATATGCATGTGGAGCTAATTATGCTCCTGCAGTTGTGATGTTATCCCAGGATTTTACATGTAATATGGTAATAAAAACCTTACAAAGTATTCTTGAAAACGATGAAATTAAAAAATATGGGCATGACCTGAAACGATTTATCAAGTATATGACAGCTCAAGGAATACAGGTTAATGGTATCGCTTTTGACACTATGATAGCTGCATATATAATAGAACCCACAAGAGCGAGTTATACTATTTCTGAGCTTGCAGAGGATAACTTAAATAAATTTGTTACTCCCGCTGCTGTATTATATGATAAGCATGGCAGAAAGCTAGAGCAAGGAATAGATGTAGATGCTAATGCAATTTGTGCAGCATGTGCTGAGGCTATATTTAATCTAGCTCAGAAGTTTGGGCCTATTATTGAGTCTAATGGTCAGAATGAGTTGTTTTATAATATTGAGCTGCCACTTGTAGAGGTACTTGCAGATATGGAGCACTGGGGCTTTAAGGTGGATGTAGAGAGCTTAAAGGCGTATGCAAAAGAGTTAGATTCAAGGCTTGTTATTTTAGAAAATGAGATATACATGTTAGCAGGAGAGGACTTTAACATAAATTCACCTAAGCAATTGAGTGTAATTTTATTTGAGAAGCTAGGCTTACCTGCTATAAAAAAGACTAAAACTGGCTATTCAACAGATGCAGAGGTATTAGAACAGCTTTCTCAAAAACATGAAATAGTTGATAGAATACTCCAATACAGACAATTAATGAAATTAAAATCAACTTATGCAGATGGTCTATTAGCAGTATTGGATAAGGAAACCAGCAAAATTCATTCTAATTTTAACCAAACTGTAACTGCAACAGGAAGAATCAGTAGTACAGAACCAAATCTTCAGAATATACCAATTAAATTAGAAATGGGAAGAAAAATACGAAAGGTTTTCATTCCTACAGATTCAAATTTTGTTTTGCTTGATGCTGACTATTCACAGATTGAGTTAAGAGTACTTGCACATATTACAGGTGATAAAAATATGATATCAGCATTTAATAACAATGAAGATATTCATACCACAACAGCTTCAAAGGTTTTTGGAATTCCAATTGATGAGGTTTCTCCAATTATGCGCTCCAGAGCAAAAGCTGTAAACTTTGGTATTGTATATGGAATAGGTGATTTTAGTCTGTCAAAAGACATTGGGGTGACTAAGAAGGAAGCTAAAAAGTATATAGATGAATATTTAGATAAGTATTCAAGTGTAAAAGAATATATGAGTGAGACTGTTACAAAGGGAAAAGAATTAGGCTTTGTGACTACCCTTTTTAACAGAAGGAGATACCTTCCTGAGCTTAAGTCCAGTAATTTTAATACCCGTTCTTTTGGAGAGCGTGTAGCAATGAATACGCCAATACAAGGAAGTGCAGCAGATATTATTAAAATATCTATGGTAAAGGTTTATAAAGAATTAAAAAAGAGAAAGCTAAAATCAAGATTGATATTACAGGTGCATGATGAACTAATTATAGAAACTGAGAGAAATGAATTAGAAGAGGTTTCTAATCTATTAAAGGATTGTATGGAAAATGCAGTATCACTGAGCGTTCCAATTACTGTAGATGTCAAGTGTGGAGATACTTGGTATGAGACAAAATAAAGATTCATTAGTTTTAGGCATAACTGGTGGTATAGGAAGCGGGAAGAGTACTGTGAGTCACATCCTCAAAGAACTTGGGGCTGTGATAATTGATGCAGATATTATTAGTAGACAGGTTGTTATGCCAGGAGAAATTGCTCTTAAGGAGTTGCTCGATACGTTTGGCAATGATATAATTGATGAATATGGGCAGTTGAAACGTAAAATTCTAGCCGAGATAGTATTTAATGATAATAACAAGCTAAACATTTTAAATAGTATTTTACATAAATATGTTGCCCAAAGAATAGAAGATAACGTAAAAGAACAACTTTTAAAAAAGACTAAAGTTATTGTTATAGATGCTCCTATACCTATTAAGATAGGGTTCTTAAATTTATGTGATCAGGTGTGGGCAGTAGTTGCTTCAATGGAATTAAGGATTGAGAGGGTCATGAAAAGAAGCGAAATGACCTACGAGGAAGCTGTTTCAAGGATTAATTCTCAAATTCATGATGATGAGTACATTAAGATTGCAAATACTATAATTTATAACAACAAGGATCTTTTTCTATTAAAAGAGGAAGTGAAGAGCCAGTTTGCTAACACTTTAGAAATGTATAAGTAAACTAGGCCCTGTTTGTGTTAATGTGTCGTTTCCGCATATGCCAAGCTTACTTTAACAAAGCCTTGTTTCTTTAGATTTAGGGGGACTATTTGAGAAAAAATACTAAAGGTAAATTTCGTTTTTTATTTATATTTTCTTTATTAGTATTATTGATTATATTTGCTATTAACTCGGCTGAGTATGTTTTAAAGCGTCTGTATCCAACTACGTACTCACAATACGTGGAGGAATATTCTAATGAATATGGCTTAGATAAGAACTTAGTATATTCCATTATTAAAGCAGAGAGCGGTTTTGATGCAAAGGCAGTATCTCCAAGGGATGCAAAGGGTTTAATGCAGATATTGGATAGCACGGGAGAGTGGGCAGCAGAAAAAATCAAAATCGAGGATTATGATAGTAGTATGTTGTTTGAGCCTCAAACTAATATAAGAATTGGTTGTTGGTTTATTGCAAGGCTGCTTGAGCAATATGACCAGGATTTAGAACTTGCACTCTCTGCATATAATGCGGGTAGTGGAAATGTATCAAAATGGCTTAAAGACAAGAGCATTAGTAGTAATGGTAAAACCCTTGATAGAATACCCTTTGAAGAAACAAAAAACTATGTAGCTAAAATTGAAAAGTATAATAATATGTATAAAAAGCTTTACGAAAAAGATAAATAGTGATATATTTTATTAGATTAAAAATCCATTTTAGGGGGACAAAAATTTGAGTGGTTCATTACTTTTTGAAAGAGATATACTGTATACGACGGATAATATTCTTAATCCAGGAATACTACATGTAAGAGTTTTGCACCCCAATAATTCAAAGATGCCAGTATTGATTGAGCCAAAGTCCAGTCATTCAGCTGTGGAAAATATAAGCTCTATTTTGGATGTGTTGCAAAAGGAAGTATTTGATAGAATAAATATAAAAGTATATGAAAACACATCTGTATATATTATGCAAAATGAATTAGACAAGGCAAACAATGGAGAATCAAAGTATCTCAATGTTATTTTTAAAGGTATACAAGAATTTACACTAGAACCATCTGATGAAAGCTTTGAGTTTTAAACATTAGCACCCTTCTTCACTTTGAATGTGAGGAAGGGTGCTTTTTAGGTGCTTTAGGTAATCAGATAGACCTTTGCACTGATTGAGCAACTAGTCTTAGTTCTTCCATTAAGGTTTTAAATCTTTCTGGACGTAGGGACTGTGGACCATCACAGAGTGCAGTTGGGGGGTTCTGATGAACTTCAATGATTAATCCGTCAGCACCAGTTGCTATTGCACCTTTAGCGAGTGCAGGAACATATTTCCAATTGCCCGTTGCATGGCTTGGATCTACAACAATTGGAAGATGAGAAACCTCCTTAATAACAGGAATAGAGCTTAAATCAAGAGTATTCCTCGTCATTGTTTCAAAAGTACGGATGCCTCTCTCACAAAGAATTACATTTTGATTTCCCTCAGCAATTATATATTCAGCGGCCATTAACCATTCTTCAATTGTTGCAGATAGGCCTCTTTTCAATAGCACTGGCTTATTAGTCATGCCAACTTCGCTTAAAAGTCTAAAATTCTGCATGTTTCGTGCACCTATTTGAAAAATATCAGTATAGTTATTTACAAGTTCTACATCGCGAGTATCTACTATCTCAGTTACTAATTTAAGTCCTGTAGCTTCTCGTCCAGCAACCATTATTTTTAAGCCATCCTCCTCAAGTCCTTGAAATGCATAGGGTGAACTTCTCGGCTTAAATGCACCTCCACGAAGTATTTTTGCTCCGCTATTTTTAACACTGATTGCTGTTGATATAAAGTCCTTTTCATTTTCAATTGCACATGGACCTGCCATGACAACAATCTCATTTCCACCAATTTTGACACCACCAACGTCAACAATAGTTGGAGCTTGTTGAAGTTCATTACTTGCCAGTTTATAAGGCTTCATAATTGGAACCAGTGTTTCGACCCCCTGCATTTGTGAAATTGCATGTATATTTAGAAGTCTTTTATCACCAATTGCACCTATTACTGTTTTAATATCTCCCTCTATTGGATGAGTTTTAAAACCAAGGTCAAGTAGCTTATTTTCGACATTCATAATATCCTGCTTTGTTGCATTCTGTTTCATTACAATTATCATAATACATCCTCCTAAAATTTAGTTTTTGAAAAGTAAAAAGCCCTCATCCCTAGAAACTAGGGACGAGGACTTATAATCCACGCGTTACCACCCAAATTGGTAAAAACCCACTTTATCATGTACGAGAATATAGCAACAACTTGCAATTAATTCCGATACACTCCTTCTATAACGGGAAAGACCCGGTATGACCTACAAATAAGGTTCAGTCAACTGTTCATGGGAGAACTTCAAGTACACTATCCTGCAATGCTTCCACCATTTCATTGCTCGCTGTAAAGAATCATATAATCTACTTTTCCCATTCATCACATTTCTTACATACAAATATTATATTTGTTAATATACTAACATGTGACTTTTAAATTAGTCAACTGTTATTTTATAATTTTTTACAAATATTATAAATTTTTAAATAATTTTATTTTAATATTCTATCAATAACGGTAGTTCTTGCAGCATTTTCAAATGAATCATCAAGTTTGCCGAGGCTTTGGAAATCTTCATACTTATCCTTGAGTGCAAGAGATAAAAGATGGTCTGTGAGCAGGGGATTCTTTGGGAGTAGACTTCCATGTGAGTAGGAGCAGTAAACATTGTTATAAACAGCACCTTCAAATCCATCTGTCCCATTATTCCCGTTACCAGATAAGACTTTTCCTAAAGGACGAAGTCCATCACCTAAATAAGTTCTACCAGAGTGATTTTCAAACCCAACAATTTTTAGGGGTTTTCCATTATCGCTAATAAGGTCACTTTCAAAAACTATATTACCAATCATTCTTTCGCTGCCGCCTACAGTCCATAAGTCAAGAGCACCGAGAAACTCAATTTCCTTACCATCCCAGGTTTTATAGTACTTTCCCATTAGCTGATAACCACCACAAATACATAAAAAAACCTTCATGCCAGAAATAGCATTTTTAATTTCACAGCCTTTTTGGTCTAATAAGTCTTTTTGTATTATCTCCTGCTCATAATCTTGTCCACCACCTAAAAAAACAATATCAAAAGCAGATGAATCAAAGGAATCACCAATCGTTATATTAGATATAGATATATTTATACCGTGCCACTGTGCACGTCGTTGCATTGCTAGTATATTTCCTCTGTCTCCATAAGTATTTAAGAGATCAGGGTACAAATGGCAAATATTTAAATTATACATAGTTATGTCCATGCCCTGCATTTACCTTGATACTCCAAAAAAGTACTAGCATGGACTCGGTCCTCCTTTTTTATCTAATTTAGTTCTTTCCTTATTTCCAAAACTCCTTTAAATTGAACTTTTTCTTTAGAATACCACGGATATCAAGCATTGCAGTATAGGTGGGCAATATGTAAAAACAGCCGCCAGAAGGTGTGTTTTTCAGGCCCTCATCAATAAGCATATGATAGTCCTTGATAATTCGGATTTTATGGGTATCAAGTCCGCTATATTTAAGACGTACAGCCATATCTTCACCTCTCACCCCAGAGGTGACTAGTTGAATAATTTTGTCTGAGACATTATTAAGTTGTTCAAAATCTACGTCCCAAAGCCATGAGATATCAGTTCCATCAGCCAAGTTGTCATTTATTAAAAACGCTACATTCAGATCCTGCGCATCTAGAGCTAAAAAGCTAAGTACTTGATTAAAGCCGGTAGGGTTTTTTACAAGAATAAGCTTAATATTTTTATCCTGCACTTTTATGGTTTCCATTCTTCCAAAGCCAGATTCAAAGGATTGAAGTGCACTTGTTACAGTATCAATACTAAAATTTAGTGAAAGTCCACAGGCAGCAGCAGACAGAGCATTGTAAATATTATATAAACCAGGAAGATTTATTTTTGTTGTCAACTCAGTAGTCTCGTTCAATATTGCAGAATTGAATTTCCATCTGATAGTAGAAGAGCTGCTTCCGGCTTCCTGTATTTCTGTACATTCTAAATGGGCTTCAGGTCTGCTGTAGCCGCAATTTGGGCAGCAAAAGCTGCCTAAATGACCATAAATATGGTTTGAGTACTCATATTTATTTTTGCAGAATATACAGAACATAGCATCAGAGTTTATATTCTCGGACGAACCTTGAAATGCCTCTTGATTTATGCCATAGTATATTACCCGCTTTGAAGTATCCTTGCCAAGAGAAGAACACATAGAATCATCTGCATTAAGAATAATAGTAGTATTGTCATCGATTCTCTCAAGTCCTGATTTTACAGCATTCAGAGTGGAGTATAGCTCGCCAAATCTATCCAATTGGTCTCTAAAGAAGTTAGTAACCACCACAGCTTTAGGCTTTATATGCTTTGTTACCTGATTAAAAGCAGCCTCATCACTTTCAATGAGAGCTACCTTGTATTTAGGTCTGCCTACTAGTGAAACACCTTGAATAAATAAAGTTGTAATTCCGCTTAATAGATTAGCACCTGATTTATTGGTTATATATTCAATGTTATTATTTTTTAGAATTTCTTCAATAATTCTAGTTGTAGTAGTTTTTCCGTTTGTTCCAGTTACAATAATAATCTCAAAGTCTTCTGCAATTGCTTTAAGAATACCTGGATATAATCTTAATGCCACCTTACCAGGCAATGTTGTTCCACCTCTTCTTAATAGGCGTAATGACAAAATGGCTAATTTTGATACAAAAATTGAAATAAGCTGTCTAAATTTCATAAGTACTCCTAGTTAGTGTTTAATTATATGATATTATATCATCTATAATACATTATAAATTAAATTTTATAAAAATGTTATTTTTTATTGTAACATATTTCAAGGTGCTACAAATTTCATATATTCTTAAATATATATTGAGAATTATTGACAGAACTTTACCACTTATCACAATTGCTGGGCAATATAATATTGTGATATAATTATTTCGTTAGATAAGAGCCAATAAAGTAATACACTCAGGTGGTTGTGAAATAGGACCAAGACCCATTGATTTGCATTTAAAAGCACTTAGAAGTCTAGGGGCCAAAATAAATGATACCAATGGTGGGTACATAAGCTGTGAAACTGATGGACTTAAGGGCTGCGAAATATATCTAGATTATCCTAGCGTAGGAGCTACTGAAAATGCTATGATAGCTGCTGTATATGCCCAAGGGGATACCATAATAAGAAATGCAGCAAAGGAACCTGAAATAATTGATTTGCAAAATTTTCTTCAGAAAATAGGAGCAAGAGTTACTGGAGCAGGCTCAAGTATTATTAGAGTAAAGGGGTATGAAAAAAAGCTCAAAAATGTTGAGCATACAGTAATTCCCGACAGGATAATTACTGGAACCTATATGGTAGCAGCTGCAATAACAGGAGGTAATGTAATTATAAAAAACATTATACCTGAGCATATTATTTCAATTGCATCTGTTTTAAGGGATATTGGTTGTCAAATAAATATTAAGAGAAACGATATTCAAATTGTTGCTGGGCCGAAGCTAGATGCAGTTGAAGTTATTAGAACATTACCGTATCCGGGATTTCCTACTGATATGCAAGCTCAGATGATGGCGTTGTTAACTTTATGCAAAGGAACAAGTATTGTTATTGAAACTATTTTTGAGAGTAGATATAAGCATGTAGATGAGCTGTTAAAAATGGGAGCTAATATTCGAATAGATGGTCGTATGGCAGTGATTAAGGGTGTTAGCCGCCTAAATGGTGCACAGGTGGTTTCAAGGGATTTGCGAGGAGGCTCTGCATTAATTTTAGCTGGTTTAGCAGCAAGCGGAGAAACTGTTATTACTGGACTGGAGCATATCGATAGGGGCTATTACAAAATAGAAGAAAAACTGTCTGAAATAGGGGCAGATATTATAAGAAAAGGATACAAATGAAAAAAACTTCTAAAAAAAATACTGTTTATAGAAAAAAAAAGAGTACAAAACAATCTCGTGCTAGAGCAAGAAGAATAAAAAAATTATTATTGTTTATTCTCCTTGTGACTGTTGTTTTCTTTTTTGCACGATCATCATATTTTATAGTTGACGAAATTAATGTATTAGGCAATGAAAAATACTCGTCAGAAGATATTATTGAAAAAACAGGGCTTAAAACTGGTCAGAATGTTTTTAAAATGTTAGGAGAAAAACCAAAGAATTTATTATCCTTTAGATTTACTGAAATAGAACAGAGTATTTATGAAGCTATGCCATATGTTGGGTCTGTTAGTATAAGGCCTACCTTGCCCAACTCAATAAGAATAAAAATTCAAGAGAGGACTCCCTTTGCAATTCTTGAGAATAAAGGGACTAGCTTACTAATTGATAAAGAAGGACATGTATTGGAAATTGTTAAAGCAGATGTATTTAAAAATAAGTATTTTAAAGTAATAGGTACATCGGTGGACAGCTATAATTTAGGACAAGAGTTAGAATTCAAGGGAAGATCACCACTAACTGAATTAGTAACTTTTTATGATTTGCTTATAAAGAATGACAAGGATTCAAAAGTAAAACTAGTTAAGAAAATATCAAAAGTAGATTTATCTGATTCAAATGCTATTGTTGTTGAATTTGATAATAGAATTAATGTAAAATTTGGAGATTTAGAAGATATTGATTACAATATAAGATTTTTTAAGCAGCTATTTGATAATAATATTACTAAGGAACAAAAAGGAACATTAGATTTTACAACGGGTAAGGATCCCTATTTTGTACCAAAAGACTAACAGACATTAGTTTTAGCTATAAGAAATATTAATAAATGAAAGGCATGAAAGGACTGTTTATATGATACCAATTTTAGGACTGATTTTAGGCATAGTTGTGGGAATGTTTATTCCGATTACCATCCCATCCGAATATTTTACATATGTTGCGGTTGCAATACTTGCAGCTTTAGACTCAGTTTTCGGAGGGTTAGTCGCAACAATAAATAAGAAGTTTGAAATGAGAATATTTCTTTCTGGATTTTTTGGAAATGCATTATTAGCTGCAGGACTAGCTTATATAGGAGATAAATTAGGAATTCAGATTTATCTTGCGGCAATATTTGCTTTTGGTAATAGACTATTCTTAAACTTTGCTTTAATTAGAAGATTTGTATTGAATAAATTTCTTAAAAAAGATAATATAGTTAAAGAGGATATATAAGTACTTTTGAAGGGAATTCGTGTATCCAAGATACATAACTTAGGGGGGCAGCTTTGTGTCTGATGTCATAGTGGGAATTGATATAGGTACTTCAAAAGTAAGTACAGTAATAGGTAAGATAAATATTGATGGAGATGTTGAAATTTTAGGTAAGGGTATTGATACTTGCTCTGGAGTTAAAAAGGGAATAATTATTGACATTGATGCCACCTCAACTTCTATTAGAAATTCTATACAAATTGCTGAAGCTGAGTCTGAACTAAAGGTAGTTTCAGCATATGTAAACATTTCTGGGTTGCATGTTAGTATAATAAATCACAAGACATTTACTAATATAGTAAGTGAAGATAAGGAAATAATTAAAAACGACGTTCAGAAGCTTATTTACTCAGCTGGAACAATACCAATTGCACAAGATTGTGAGATTATAGATGTTGTACCGAGACAGTTTATAGTTGACGGTTATGATGGAATAAGCGATCCAGTTGGCATGAGAGGTTCTGTACTTGAAGGCGATTTTGATGTGGTGGTTGGAAAGGTTATATCGGTTCAGAATATAATTAGAAGTATGGAAAAAGCAGGATTAAAGGTTGATGGCCTTATTGCTGAAGGTTTTGCAGCTGGAGAATGTGTTTTGATGCCTGATGAAAAGGATATGGGAGTTATTCTTATTGATACTGGTGGAGGGTCTACAGAGGTAAGTGTGTATAAAGGCGAAAAGCTACTTATGAATAAGTGCCTTGCTGTTGGAGGAGACCATATTTCAAATGATTTATCTATAGCCTTAAAGATATCGTATGCTGAGGCTGATAGAATTAAAAGACAATATCAATTAGCCTTAACTTCTCTCATAAAAAATGATCAAGAGATTTCTGTAAATGATATTAGTGAAAGCTTTAAGAAAAATATAAGAGTTTCTGATGCAGTTGAAGTAATAGAGGCTAGAGTATATGAGATATTTAGTTTATGCCATGACTTGATTATGAAAAATTGTCCTGGTAATTATGGGGCTGGTGTTGTTTTATCCGGTAATGGGATTTCTACTTTAGATGGTGCTACTCAGCTTGTTAATGAGATTTTTGAATTACCTGTAAGGCTTGCCACACCAAAGGTTAATAATATATCTTCTCTAGAGTATTGTACTGCTGCTGGAATGGTTAAGTATATTGCTAAACAAGATAAGGAAGCAAGTACTATTAGTAAGAAAAGCGTCTCAAAACCTAGCAAAAAAGCCAAAGATAGCTCTATGCTAAAAAAAATATTTAGTACTTTAAAAGAATTTTTTTATTAGGCAATAAAATCAAAACTTGCTTAAATTAGTTTTATAATATATATTATTATTATGTATTTTTATATGTATTTTTGAAGATAAGAAATAAAACTAATAAAATATAAAAGTTTATTAACCAATGCTAAAGGGGGATTTATTTTGTTAGATTTTGAGATTGATATGGACCATTTTGCCCAAATCAAGGTAGTTGGCTGTGGTGGTGGAGGAAACAACGCCGTTAACAGAATGATTGATGCAGGGCTTAGGGGTGTTGATTTTATTGCTATAAATACTGATAAACAAGCTTTATTTTTATCTAAAGCAAATACTAAGATTCAGATTGGTGACAAACTGACGAAGGGTCTTGGTGCTGGTGCTAATCCCGATGTTGGAGAGAAAGCTGCTAATGAAAGCAGGGACGAAATTGCTCAAGCAATTAAGGGAGCAGATATGGTATTTGTTACTGCCGGCATGGGTGGTGGAACAGGTACTGGTGCAGCACCCGTTGTAGCGCAGCTTGCTCGAGAAATGGGTATTTTAACAGTAGCTGTTGTAACTAAGCCATTTATATTTGAAAGTAGAACTCGTATGCAACATGCAGAGAGGGGAATTGAGAACCTTAAAAATACAGTGGATTCGCTTGTTACTATTCCTAATGATAGACTCCTTCAAGTAGTGGAAAAACGTACTACTATGGTAGAGGCATTTAGAATGGCTGATGATGTATTACGTCAGGGTGTTCAAGGTATTTCTGATTTGATTGCTGTTCCAGGTTTGGTTAATTTGGATTTTGCAGATGTTAAGACAATAATGCTCAGTTCTGGACTTGCCCATATGGGTGTGGGTAGAGCTTCAGGTGAAAATAGAGCTGAAGATGCTGCTAAGCTGGCAATTTCTAGTCCACTTTTAGAAACTTCAATAGAAGGTGCTCGAAGAGTTTTGGTTAATATTACTGGCGGACCTGATATGGGATTGTTTGAAGTAAATACAGCGGCCGAATTGATACAGAAATCAGCTGACCCAGAAGCAAATATAATTTTTGGTGCGGTGATAGATGAAAATATGAAGGACGAGCTTATGATAACTGTTATTGCAACTGGATTTGAGAATGGTCCAGTGTTAAAGAAGTTTGATAAGCCTGTTGAAAAGTCAAAGCAGACTTCATTTTCTGGGAGTACTGATAGCAGTAGTTATGCGGCAGCTACTACCGAAAAGAACTCTTCAAATGCAGTTTCAAATGATAATGAGCTTGATATACCTACGTTCTTAAGACGTAATAGATATAAGTAAACTAGCTAGTAAAGGTTGTAACTTTAATAAATCAGATATTAAGGGGCTGAAGTAGAATTTCAAAAAATTCTGTTACAGTCCCTATTTTTATTGGAATAAAGTGTTTTCTACTATTTTTAAATTTCAATTAGTATTATTTTGTCATACGAAATTTCTTTTTCAACAATCCTTTTTGACAAACTTTTGTAACTTCACTAGATATAATAATGAATGAACAACGTTTGCATAAAAATGTAAGCGTATGAATAATAGTAAGTATACAGACTAGAGTTTTGACAGTCTTGTTTTTACTATTAGTGGGGTATACATAGTGGAAATATATTTAGATATTCTGGTATTGGAAAATTTGGTAATTAATTATTTAATACTATATGTTACAGCAAAATTTTCTCGCTTAAGAGTTAGTACCCTGAGGCTATTTGCAGGAGCTATAGTAGGAGCTCTTTACGTCGTGTTTATAATTTTACAACCGGATATAAAGATTTATTATACAACAATCGCAAAAATACTACTTTCAATTTTTATTATTGCAGTAACATTCACACCTCGAAGAGTATTACCTTTCATAAAGACATTAGTTATATTTTATATTTCAACATTCATTTTTGCTGGAGCTGCTTTTGCATTTCTATTCTTTAATCAGCAAGGCGGCTTTGTTAGAAATGGAATAGTTTATGTTTTTGGACAATCTCAATGGAGTCTTATGGTCTTTTCGTTTATAACAGTAGGGATTATATTGAAAATTTTTTGGGAAGTCATTCAAAGTAGAATAACGAAAGAAAAATTGTTAATACCTGTTAAAATATCCTTTGATAATAGAGTAATTGATTTGTCTGCATTATTAGATACAGGTAGTTCCTTAAAGGATCCTCTTACAAATATGCCTGTTATGGTGGTTGAATTTAAAGCTGTACAAGAACTCTTACCTATAGAGATAAAAGGTATCTTTGAAAAATCCCAAGAAGATGATTTAAATTACGTTACAGCAATAATTTCTAAGTCAAAATGGTTTTCAAGGTTTAGGTTAATACCTTTTAGCTCCTTGGGAAAAGAAAATGGTATGCTAATTGGTTTCAAGCCTGATTTTATTGAAATAGGTGAAGATGAAGATAAGAGAGATATAAAAAATGTTATAGTAGGAATATACAATAGGTCTTTGTCGAGAAATGAAAGATACAAGGCATTACTTGGGCCAGATCTAGTTGCATAGGTTCTTAACATATCCAAATTTGAAAGGGGACAATTAAATGATATTTATAACTAGGATAAAGATGTTCTTACTTATTAAGTATGAGAATATTCTGAGGAAATTTAAACTAGAAGGTTTTTTTCCGGTTCACTATATAGGTGGAAGTGAGGCTTTACCACCACCCCTTAGTTTGGATGAGGAGACTTATTTGCTTCATAAACTTGAACAAAGTGATTATGCTGTTAAAAGTATATTAATTGAAAGAAATTTGAGATTAGTAGTATACATTGCAAGAAAATTTGAAAATACTGGAATAGGTGTTGAAGACTTAATTTCTATTGGAACTATTGGATTGATAAAGGCTATTAATACCTTTAATCCTTCAAAAAATATAAAACTTGCTACTTATGCATCAAGATGTATAGAAAATGAAATACTAATGTACTTAAGAAGAAATAATCGAGTTAAATCTGAAATTTCTATTGATGAGCCATTAAATATTGATTGGGATGGAAACGAACTATTATTATCTGATATTTTAGGTACTGATAATGACCTTATTCATAAAAGCATTGAAGAAGAGGTAGATAAAGAGCTACTTAATGCGGCAATGAAAAAATTATCATTAAGAGAAAAGAAAATAATGGAATTAAGATTTGGACTCCTAAATGGAGTTGAAAAGACACAAAAAGAAGTTGCTGACATGCTTGGAATCTCACAATCCTATATTTCGAGATTAGAAAAAAGAATTATAAGCAGACTGAAAAAGGAGATTAGCAGGATGACTTAATATATCAGTCAAAGCCTTTAAACACTGGTTTGTCAAGGCCTTTGATAAAAATATTTGACTTTTTTAACCGTATAAAATATACCTCTAAGGCAATAATGATATTGACAAAGTTATTATAGCTATGGAGGTATTTATATGCTTATCAATAAAGTTGAAATCTGTGGTGTTAATACTTCAAAACTTCCTGTTTTGACAAATGAACAGAAAAAAGTGCTGTTTGAAAGAATGCATAAGGGTGACAATTCTGCAAGAGATGAATTTATAAAAGGTAATCTTCGTCTGGTTTTAAGTGTAATTCAAAGGTTTAACAATAGAGGTGAATATGTAGATGATTTGTTCCAGGTGGGATGCATCGGATTAATTAAAGCTATAGATAATTTTGATGTTTCTCATAATGTAAAATTTTCTACCTATGCAGTTCCTATGATTATAGGAGAGATTCGAAGGTATTTAAGAGATAATAATTCTATTAGGGTTAGTCGATCTCTTAGGGATATTGCATATAAAGCTCTCCAAGCTAAGGAAAGGCTTACGACAAAGAACTCAAAGGAGCCAACAATTGCTCAATTAGCTGAGGAGCTTCAATTGCCGAAAGAGGATATAGTTTTTGCATTAGATGCAATTCAGGATCCTATATCTCTCTTTGAATCTGTGTATCATGATGGCGGTGATGCAATATTTGTAATGGATCAGGTTAAGGATGAGAAGAATCTAGATGAAAATTGGCTTGAAACTATAACATTAAAAGAAGCTATGAGAAAGCTCAATGATAGAGAAAAATTAATCTTAAATCTTAGATTTTTTGATGGAAGAACGCAAATGGAGGTTGCGGATGAGATTGGTATTTCACAAGCGCAGGTCTCTAGGTTAGAAAAAACTGCACTTATGCATATGAAAAAGTATATTTAGCTTGTTAAACATATATATAAAATGGCATTGCTGCATAATTTAGGTATGCAGCAATGCCATTTTTCTTAACATAAGCAATGTTGGCTTGGCCAACTTGCGTTGTTTTCTGTAAGGATTGAGTTGATTGAGTTAGAATAAATCAAAATTATTATTTCAGTGTACAAAAATTATCATTTAAGGTAAAATAGAAACAGTGTTTTATAATAAATAAATCCAATGTGTCATATAGTATTTAACTTGAACATAAGGTGATTTGGAGGTAAAAATGAAGTGTCCATTTTGTGGTTTTATTGAGGATAAGGTAATAGATTCGAGGCCTACAGATGAGGGCTCTGCCATTAGAAGAAGGCGGGAGTGTACAAAATGCTCAAAAAGATTTACCACATATGAGAAGGTTGAAAGTTTACCGTTAATGGTTATTAAAAAGGATAAATCAAGACAACCTTTTAATAGAGAAAAGCTCATGAATGGACTTTTAAGAGCATGTGAGAAGAGACCAATTTCAATAAATGATTTAGAGAAAATGGTTGAAAATATTGAAACTCAGCTACATAATTCTCTTCAAAGAGAAGTAACCACTGAAGATATTGGTGAAATGGTAATGACAAAGCTAAAGAGTATGGATGAGGTTGCATATGTTCGATTTGCATCAGTTTATAGACAATTCAAAGATATAAATACCTTTATGGACGAGCTTAAAAATCTCCTAAGGGATGAAAAGAAGGATTAACTCAAAATTTATTAAAATGTAAAAAAACTCTTGACTAAAGCGCCTGAACTGACCCCTATATGTTAAGACCTAAAATTCTAACAAATAGGAGGTCGGTTTTTTTATTCAAGAGTGTTTATTTTTGATTTTAGATTTGCTTTTTAAGATTTAAAAGGCACTTTCCTGTAAAAGATTCTATACACGAAATAATATCATCTGGTGTGCCTTTTGCTACTATATATCCTCCAGCATCTCCACCCTCAAATCCAAAGTCTATCACAAAGTCTGCCATACCAATTATATCAAGATTATGTTCAACCACTATAACTGTATTCCCAGCAGAAACAAGCTCATCTAATACTTTAGCAAGCTTCACTGTATCATGAGGGTGTAATCCAGTAGTTGGCTCGTCAAGAAGGTATAATGTATTTCCGCTAAAGCTACTACCAAGCTCTTTAGCAAGTTTGATACGCTGTGCTTCCCCCCCAGATAGAGTAGATGTCGATTGACCTAATTTTATATAATCCAAACCGACTTTAGACAAGAATTTTAGCTTGTCATAAATTTGCTTTTCATTGACAAATACTTTTAATGCAGCATCCACTGACAAATCAAGTATGTCTGAAATTGTGTGACCATTATAAGTGATTGATAATATATGCTTTTGAAAGCGTTTTCCTTTACAGGTAGGACAAGTTACATGAGCATCAGGCATAAAATGCATAGGAATTGTCAGAACTCCTGCACCTTCGCATTTCTCACATCTTCCTCCAATTACATTAAAAGAAAAATGCTTTGGTAGTAATTTTTGTATTTTTGCACTTGGCATAGAGGCAAAAAACTCACGAATGTCTGTATAAATATCTGTATAGGTGGCTACATTAGAACGAGTTGACCGCCCAATAGCAGCTTGGTCAAAAGTTATAAAACGATTTAAGTGTTCAAAGTTTGTTACAATTGCATTATTTGGTGCTTTATTTTTACCCCAAAAACAATCTGCATGTGCTGCAATCACATCAAATACAAGGGAGGATTTTCCTGAACCTGATACGCCTGAAACAGCAATTAATTTGCTCAAAGGTATATCAACTGTAACATTTTTAAGGTTGTTGGCTGTGGCGTTTTGAACAGAAAGAAAGTGATTAGTATTTTTTCTTTTGTCCTTTGATCTATACGAAGTAAGCTCTCCTGATAGATATTTTCCTGTTATTGAGTTTTTATTATTTATTATTTCTTCTACTGTTCCTGCAGCAACTACTTGTCCACCAAATTCTCCTGCACCTGGACCGATGTCAATAATATAATCAGCATTTTGCATAAATTCTAAATCATGTTCAATAACAAGCACAGTGTTACCAAGGTCACGAAGATGACAAAGCACATTCAGTAGTTTTTCTGTATCTCTAGAATGTAGCCCTGTAGTTGGCTCATCTAGCACATACAATACTCCCGTTAGTCCGGATCCTAGTAGAGAAGCAAGACGTAATCTTTGAGCTTCACCACCCGAAAGGCTGACAGCACTTCGTTGGAGACTGAGGTAACCAACGCCAACATCCAAAAATCTATGTAGACGTTGCTTTATGCTTTGAGTTATGGGAGCAACTATTCCGATTGCTTCTTTCGAAAGGTTCTTTTCTATATAAAGCATTATAGAGAGAAGGTCAGAAAGAGATTTTTGACCAATTTCGATAATGTTTAAGTTATTTACAGTTACTTTGGCACTATCTTTTTTTAGCTTTGTGCCGTTACAAGTAGGACACACATCTTCATGAAAAAGCTGCTTTATCTTTTCATGATTTTTTGCTGTAGCATTTTCAGAATACCTACGCTTTAAATTAGTAAGCAGCCCTTCATACCTTCCAAGAGGAACAGTTTTAGGTGGTTTGACGTCTGGAAATAGTGCAGCGATTTCATTACTCAATGCACCGTGGAACAAAAATGTTTTTGCGGTATCATTCCAAGAATTTAATGGTTTATTTAAATCAGCTTCGAAACCATAATGTTTTCCGGCATTTTCAACACTTTCTCCGTTGCGCTGCGTCAAAAAATCATCCCAAAGCAAAACAGCACCCTCATTAATGCTTAAATTCTCGTTAATAATTTTCTCTAAATTCGGTACATTAGTTACCCCGATTCCATTACAGACTTCACATGCACCTTGAGGTTTATTAAACGAAAAATGGCTCATAGTGAGTATGGGTATGGTTTTTCCGCAATGGGGACAAGGCATACCCTCTTCCATATCGGAGGCAAAAGTATCATCATCAAGTATGTCGCTGCTGAGTATTTCATCCTCAAATTGTGGTAGAATTTCCTTGCAGCAGTGTTTACATTTTCGTACACCAAGCTTTGCATATAGGATACGTAAGTAGGTATAGATTTCCGTAATTGTTCCAACCGTTGAACGTGGATTTCGATTAGCGTTACTCTGACTCACACTAATTGCGGGAGATAAGCCTGTAATCTCACCTACATTTGGTTTAACAAATTCATCTGTTACCATTCCCAGCGATTCCATATATTGGCGCTGACACTCGGTTTGTAAGGTTTCAAAAGCAATTGTCGATTTGCCTGAGCCAGAAACTCCAGTCAGTACAACTAATTTGTTTTTTGGAATGGAAAGAGAAATGTTTTTAAGATTATTTTCTTTAGCGCCAATAATTTTTATTTCATTTTGCATAGAATCCCTCCTTTTAGCTTTATACAAAGTATAGCACAATGTTAAAGTCTGGTGTAATAATGTAGGGTTTAATTACTTATGATAGAAAAAATGTAAAAAATAGGTGATTTATTGTTTGATGTATGATATAATTCAAATAATGCTCAAAAAGGTAGAAAGTATTACTTTCTATTACTATCTTTATATTAAAACAGTTTAAAAAATCAAGCTTTTTTCAAAATATTTCAGCAAATAATGTCTAATATTAATAATCCTATCCCTAATTTTAGTGATTGGATACATTCAATGTACGTTAATCACTTACCTGTCCATGAGGTACTTGATTATATCTATAATCAAGGTAATGAGTGAAAAACCACCAGATAAATATATTATTTTCAAAGTCAATTCAAAATCAAATCATCTAAAAATAATTTTAAATAAATGAGAGTATAAGAAAAGAGGTTATTTCATTATGGTTTCAAAAGTAAATAGTTGTGCGTTGATGGGTATTGACGGGCGTATAGTTGAGGTGGAAACAGATATAAGTAATGGTATACCTACCTTTGATATTGTTGGATTAGGAGATACCGCTGTTCGAGAATCCCGTGAGAGAGTGAGAGCTGCAATCAAGAACAGTGGAATGGATTTTCCTGTTAGACGGATAACAATTAATCTTGCTCCTGCAAACCTAAGAAAGGAAGGTTCATTTTATGATGTTTCAATAGCAATAGGAATTCTTGTTGCATCTGGAACAATAATTAATAATGAGTTATGTTCATATATGTTTCTTGGTGAACTATCGTTAGATGGGGGGATAAAGCCAGTAGCGGGTATACTTTCAATGACCAATTGTGCAGTTACAAATGGAATAAAAAATATATTTGTTCCAGAAGCAAATGCTGATGAAGCAGCTGTACTCCAAAATGTAAATATATTACCAGTAAAATCACTTAAGTCAATATTAGAACATCTAAATGGTAAGGATACTATAACTCCATATATAGTTGATTTAAATAACTTATTTGTTCATAGAATAAATGATTCTATAGATTTTTGTGATGTAAAAGGACAGGCTAGTGTTAAGAGAGCTATGGAGGTTGCTGCCTGTGGGGCACACAATCTGCTAATGGTTGGCTCCTATGGCAGTGGTAAAACTATGTTAGCAAAGAGATTTCCTACTATACTTCCCCAAATGACTTTTGAAGAGGCTCTTGAAATAACAAAGATTTATAGTGTTTCAGGATTATTACCTCAAAAGACATCGCTAATTACATCCAGACCATTTAGAAGCCCGCACCACACTGTGTCAGATATTGCACTTGTAGGAGGTGGAAAACATATAAAACCAGGAGAAGTTAGTCTTGCACATTATGGAGTTCTATTTCTTGATGAATTTCCAGAGTTTAGTAAGAATGCAATTGAGGTGTTACGTCAACCTTTGGAAGATGGTGAAATTTGCATTTCAAGAGCAAATAGCAGTATAACTTATCCAGCAAAAACCACATTAGTTTGTGCTGCAAATCCATGCAAATGTGGCTTTTATTTAGATAAATCAAAGAGCTGTAATTGTACACCCAAAATGATTCAACAATATTTTGGCAGACTGAGTCAACCTATCTTAGACAGGATTGATATTCATGCTCAGGTGTATCCTGTAAGGTATGATGATCTGTCAAAAAATGAGCTGGAAGAGACATCCGCAGTTATTCGTGAAAGGGTAAATAAGGCAAGGGGAATACAAATAGATAGATACAAGGGTTTAGGTATTTACTCTAATTCAGAGTTGTCACCTTCACTAATAAGAAAGTATTGCGAACTAGACCGTTATACGTCAGGTTTGCTACGAAGGGCATTTGAAAAGCTTGGACTCAGTGCGCGAGCTCACGACAGAATTCTAAAGGTTGCAAGAACAATTGCTGATATGGAGAGCTCGGAGGTAATACAATCAGAGCATTTAGCGGAGGCAATACAGTATAGGAGTTTAGACAGAATAAAGATATAAGAAAATAAAAATATAAGTAAAGATAGGTGCATAGTATGAGGGAAATTGAATACTGGATATGGATTTCTTCATTGGAAGGTTTAGGCGCTTTTAAAGCTATGAGCTTGCTGAAAAGGTATAAACATCCAAGGGAAATATATGAAATGTCAGAGCAGGAACTGAAACAAAGCAGACTTCTAACAGAAAAAAATATCCATGAAATTTTAGATAGTCACAAGAGGGAAAGAGTAATTCAAATATACCAATCTATGATTAAATACAATATTAAAATGATTAATATATTTGATGCTATATATCCAAATAACTTAAGGCAGATATATGATCCTCCAATAGCCTTATACTATATTGGAAAACTTGCCATTAATGATTTTGCTATTGCAATTGTAGGGTCAAGAAAAACTACAAATTATGGTTCCTTTTCTGCAAAAAAATTGTCATATGAACTAGCAATGAAAGGAGTTCAGATTATCAGTGGCTTAGCACGAGGTATAGATAGTATTGCCCATGAAGGAGCCTTGGATGCTGGTGGTAAAACTATAGCAGTTCTAGGCTGTGGACTTGATAATATTTACCCACCTGAAAACACAAGACTTTTCGAAAATATAATTAAATCCGATGGATTAGTTCTTTCTGAATATCCTCCAGGTATGCCTCCACTTCAACACAATTTTCCTGCAAGAAATAGAATCATAAGCGGCATATCTTCAGGGGTGTTGGTTGTAGAGGCTGCTAAAAGAAGTGGTTCTTTAATTACTGCAAGCTTTGCACTTGAGCAAGGAAGAGAAGTATTTGCAATTCCGGGAAACATTGATTGTGCCTATAGCAAAGGGACAAATCAACTAATTAGAGACGGTGCAAAAATGGTAATGAGTGTAGAAGATATTCTAGAGGAATTTGAATTTAAGGAAGAGATATACATTAACGATAAGCAGGATGATTATGCAAAAAGAAAAAATAAAACAAACTTTAGTATTTATAAAGGCCTTAGTACTGAGGAAATTAGGATGGTAAAAATCATAGCCAATGGAATACATCATATCGATGAAATAATTGAAAGAAGCAATATTACGGCAAAGGAAGTTAATAATCTTCTTTTTATGCTGGAAATAAAGGGAGTTATATCACAACTTCCCGGAAATTTATACGAGATTTGCTTATAAAATGAAGAAAGTTATTGTTTAATCTATGTTTAATGGCACCATATATTTACAAATAAAAAATATGTATAAGAATTATTAATGTATGGTTGACAGATTCTAAAATCCAGTTTAAATTAGTAGTTGTTTAATAAAAAAGTATTAGAAGTAATTTTGTGCATAAGAATTTTAACACGGAGGAAAAAAATGGCTGATAACCTGGTTATTGTGGAGTCTCCTGGAAAAGTAAAATCAATTGGAAAGTTTTTAGGTAAAGGATATAAAGTTGAAGCATCTATAGGACATGTGAGGGATTTACCTAAAAGTCAGATTGGGGTAGACATTGAGAATAATTTTGAGCCTAAGTACATCACTATCAGGGGAAAAGGTGATGTTATTGCGAAGCTTAAAAAAGAAGCCAAAGCAGCAAAGAAGGTTTTTCTTGCAACAGACCCTGACCGTGAGGGAGAGGCAATATCTTGGCATTTAGCTAATCTTTTGAATATAGATGAAGGACAAAAATGTAGAGTTATATTTAATGAAATAACTCAAAATGCTGTAAAAAATGCTATAAAGCAGCCTAGAAAAATTGATACGGATTTAGTTGATGCACAGCAAGCACGCAGAGTTTTAGACAGAATAGTGGGATATAAAATAAGTCCTTTGCTTTGGAAAAAAGTAAAAAAAGGGCTTAGTGCTGGTAGAGTTCAGTCTGTTGCAACAAAAATGATTTGTGACCGAGAGGAAGAGATAGAAGGATTTGTTTCTCAGGAATATTGGTCGATAGTTGCAAGATTAGCAAAGCCGAAGGTTAATCCGATGTTTGATGCTAAATTCTATGGAACTACAAATGAAAAAATTGAGCTTACAAGTCAAGAGCAAGTAAATGCGATATTAAAGGAAATTGATAAAAGTAAATATATTGTTCAAAAGGTTAAGGAGCAAGAAAAGAAAAGAGTTGCTGCTGCGCCATTTATTACTAGTACATTGCAGCAGGAGGCAGCAAGAAAGCTTGGTTTTACTACTAAGAGAACTATGATGATAGCTCAAAAGCTATATGAAGGTGTTGAAATAAAGGGACGTGGGACAGTTGGATTAATTACCTATATGAGAACTGATTCAACTAGAATATCAGCAGATGCTCAAGCTGAAGCTAGAGAATTTATAACTGGTAAGTACGGGTCTGCATATATCCCTGAAACTCCCAGAATATATAAGAATAAATCTGCCTCACAGGATGCACATGAAGCAATACGCCCATCTTATATTGATTTATCACCAGAGGATATTAAAGATTCCTTAACTCCAGAGCAGTTTAAACTATATAAGCTTATTTGGAGCAGGTTTATAGCCAGTCAAATGTCTTCAGCGATATATGATACAGTTAATGCTGATATTAATGTTAACAGTTATTTATTTAAAGCATCTGGCTCAAAGGTTAAGTTTCCAGGGTTTATGGTTTTATATATAGAAGGAAAAGATGAAGAATCAGAAGATGAAGAAAACACTCTTCCACAGCTTCTTGAAGGTGATATTCTGGAACTGAAGAGCAATACACCTAAACAGCATTTTACGCAACCACCTTCTAGATATACAGAGGCGACGCTGGTAAGAGCACTTGAAGAAAAGGGAATCGGAAGACCAAGTACTTATTCACCGACAATTTCTACTATTTTATCAAGGGGATACACTGTTAAAGAAAAAAAGCATTTAATTCCTACTGAATTAGGCAAAATAGTTAATGAAATAATGGTAAATCATTTTAAAGATATTGTAGATGCTGAGTTCACAGCACAGATGGAAAATAAGCTGGACGCTGTTGCTGATGGAGAGAAGGCTTGGAAGGCAGTCCTAAAAGATTTTTATCCGTCGTTTGCTATTGTATTGAAGGAAGCAGAGGAAAGCATTGGAGATGTGGAATTACCTGTAGAGGTTTCTGACGTTCAGTGCGAAAAATGTGGAAGGTTTATGGTTGTTAAGCGTGGGAAATTTGGTACGTTTTTAGCTTGCCCAGGCTTCCCGGAATGCAGGAATACAAAAGCTATAGTTGAAGATGCTGGGGTATTATGCCCTCTCTGTCAAGGTAAAGTGCTTATAAAAAAGACTAGAAGAGGTAGAAAATATATAGGTTGTGAGAGAAATCCAGAGTGCACATTTATGAGTTGGGATATGCCAAGTAATGAAAATTGTCAAATATGTGGAGCATTCATGCTTCAAAAAAATGTTGGCAAAAATATGACGTTATATTGCAGTAATGACAATTGTGCTAGCAATGCAGAAGCTAGGGCAAAGAAAGAAGCTGCCGCTCAAAATGTCTCTGCAAAAAAGGATACTGCAACCCTAAAGGCAGCTAGTAAAAAGGGAGCAACAACAAAAAAGACTTCATCGATAAAAAAAGCACCAGCAACAAAAAAGGCTTCCGTCGCAAAAAAAACAACTGCAAAAAAAGAAACCGCGAATAAAAAGAAATCTAAAGCTAAAGAGGCTAAATAGAACAAATGGAAAAGTATTATTGAGTTTATTTATTACAAAACCGGAAGTGCATATCGCTCTTTCGGTTTGTTTTTATCACTTATTATTAGTATACAAAAGGAGATTGTTATGAATAAAACTATAAATGTAATTGGTGCAGGCTTGGCTGGGTGTGAGGCTGCATATCAAATAGCAAAAAGGGGTATAGCTGTAAAGCTATACGAAATGAAGCCACAGAAATATTCACCAGCCCACCATTCTGAAAACTTTGCTGAACTAGTATGTAGTAACTCACTCCGGTCTGACCAGTTAGAAAATGCTGTTGGGCTTTTAAAAGAAGAGTTACGTACAATGGATTCCATAATTTTAAAAGCTGCAGATGCAACAAGAGTTCCGGCAGGAGGAGCTTTAGCAGTTGATAGAGAAGGCTTCTCGGAGTATGTTACAAAGGCAATTAAAAATATGGAGAATATCCAGATCATTTACGGAGAACAAGCTAGTTTACCAGATGATAATATAACAATTATTGCTACTGGACCATTAACATCTGAACCAATGTTTAATCATATTGAAAAAATAATTGGAAATGATTATTTGCACTTTTTTGATGCCGCTGCACCTATTGTGACTTTCGATTCAATAGATATGGACAAGGCTTTTAAGGCAGCTAGATATGGAAAGGGAACAGAGGATTATATTAATTGTCCAATGAACAAAGAAGAATATGAGACTTTTTACAATGCACTAATAACAGCTGAGCTGGCAGAGGTAAAGAATTTTGAAAAGAATATGGTATTTGAAGGTTGTATGCCTATAGAGAGTATGGCACAAAGAGGTAAAGATACAATGAGATATGGACCACTAAAGCCAGTAGGGCTTATGGATTCAAGGACTAATATCAAGCCTTATGCAGTTGTGCAGCTCAGGCAGGATAATAAAAATGGGACTCTCTTTAATATTGTTGGTTTCCAGACCCATTTAAAGTGGGAGGAACAAAAAAGAGTGTTTAGATTGATTCCTGGGCTTGAAAGTGCAGAATTTGAGAGATATGGGGTAATGCATAGAAACACATTTATAAATTCTCCAAAGCTTTTAGATAATACTTTTAAATTAAAGAAAAATGATTCTCTCTATTTTGCTGGACAAATTACTGGTGTAGAAGGCTATATAGAATCTACAGCCTCAGGCTTTGTTGCTGGATTAAATGTAGCAGCGAAGTGTTTAAATAAAGAAAAAATAACTTTCCCGGCTAATACTGCAATCGGAGCTTTAAGCAACTATATTTCAGATGTTAGTGTTAAAAATTTTCAGCCTATGAATGCAAACTTTGGTTTATTTAGTGATGTTGATACCAGTATTCGAGACAAGAAAAAGAGAAATTATGAGATTGCACAAAAATCCTTGGTTACAGTAGGATGTATTTACAGCAATGTAAATAAGTGGTGAGAAATTAGTCCTATTATCAGTCCTATAATTTGTAAATATAAACTAAATTCATTGTGTTTTTAATTTTATTATGCTAGAATTTAGCTAATAATATTCGTTTTTGTAGTATTTTATTAGAGGGGGTGTAATAAATGATACAAAATTTGTTCGGAAAAAGTATTATTATGGAAAAGGCTCTTAACGCTTCGTTAGTTAGGAATGATACTATTTCACAAAACATTGCTAATATTGACACTCCGAATTACAAAAGAAAAGATGTTGTATTCGAAAAATATCTTAGTGACGCACTTGATAAAAAAAGTGTGGAAGGCAATTTAACTAATAAAAGGAATATGGCTTTTAATAATAATAATGATATAGAAGCTGTACAGCCTACTGTAGTAGAAGATAATTCAGACGTTAGTATGCGTATTGATGGTAATAATGTAGATATTGATAGTGAAATGTCATCTTTAGCCAAGAACACAATAAAATACAATGCGTTGATTCAGTTATTAAATGGTAGCTTTAGCAAGATAAAAAATGTTATTAGAGAAGGGAAATGATAAATCATGGGTTTCTTTAATTCACTTGACATAGGTGCTTCGGGGTTAACTGCTCAAAGGGTAAGAATGGATACTATTTCTCAGAATATAGCAAACGTTAACACCACCCGGACAGAAGATGGTACACCTTATAGAAGAAAAGATGTAGTGTTTGAAGAACGTACTGATTCAAAATCTTTTTCTTCAATACTTTCTAGTGCTAGTGAAAAGCTAAATAATGGACAGGGTGTAAGAGTAGTTAAGATAGCTGAGGATTCCTCAGAATTTAAGAAGGTGTATGACCCAGGACACCCTGATGCAGATGCTGAGGGGTATGTTAGCATGCCTAATGTTGATGTTGTTACAGAAATGGTAAATATGATTTCAGCAACAAGGTCATATGAAGCTAATGTTACCGCAATAAATGCTACAAAATCTATGGCTATGAAAGCATTAGAAATTGGCAAGTAATGTGAAATTATTTTACATTTAACCTCTGTGCATTTGATGGCAATTCACTTGTTACATTGGGGAACTTGGAGGACAAAATGTCAATTAACAGTATTTCGGAAGTTAAACAGCTAATACCAAACAACATAGGTTTAAGTAGCCTTGATGAGCAAGGTAAATCGCCAGAGGTGAGTTTTGGTGAATATTTGAAATCTGCTCTTATGGAGGTAACAGAACTTGAAAATCAATCAGACCAATTAAAGCAAGATTTCGCATTAGGAAAAACTGATAATATTCCTGAGATTTTAATTGCCAGTGAGAAGGCCAGCATAGCTCTGCAATTTACTATTCAGATAAGAAATAAGGTTGTGGATGCCTATTCGGAAATTATGAGAATGCAAATTTAGAATTGTACAATATAATTAGGGTTTATTTAAATTTTAGAAGTTATTCTATAGCAGAAAAAGTGTACTAAGGATAAATTATATGATATCGAGGTGGTAGTGTTGCCAGAGTTTTTAACACGAATACTCAAGCCGATTATAGACTTTTGGAAGGGATTAGAAAAATCACAAAAAATCCGGATATATGTAACGGCTGGTATTGTTGCAGTTGCTGTTGGTTTAGGTCTGTACATGCTTACAAGGCCTACATATACTACAGTCATTGAGAATGCAAGCTCAACAGATATAGCCGAAATGCAGAAAGTACTCAGTGACAAAGGGATTCCATATAAATTGACTGATGATAAATCGGGTATTATTGTAAATGTTGAGGATAGTGATAATGCCCACTTAGAGTTGGCTACTGCTGGTTACCCAAAGAATGGGTTAACCTTTGCTGATGCTCTTAGTAGTATAAAAATTAATACTACTGAAAGTGACAAAAAGCATATATGGCAAGAACTCGATGAATCAGATATTGCTAGACAATTAAAGCTTATCCAAAATGTCAAGGATGCAAGTGTGACAATAACTAGGCCAGATAAAACTCTTTTTCTAGATTCTACTGATAGTAAAGATGCAAAGGCTTCTGTTGTAATTACTCGAAGTGGTGAAATTACTCCGGAGCAAGCAGAAAACATCATTAAGCTCGTTGCCAGCAGCATTGAGGGATTAGACCCGTCAATGGTTACTGTAGTTGATGAAGAGGGAAACACTTTAAATGTTGATGCCAAAAACGGTATAAATAAAACTGCTACTCAGTATGAAATGAAGATGAAGGTCAAAACTGACTTTGAAAAGAACGTAAAAGATTTATTAAATGGTCAATTTGACAGTTTTGATACAGCAAAGGTTGTGGTTAATCCAGTACTGGATTTTGATACATTAACCTCGTCTTCAAAAGAAATTTCAAATCCAACAGGTATGGATGCTGGTGCTGTTGTTAATAAATCAGAGTTAAAGGAAGAATTAACAAATGGTTCCACAGGAGGCGTTGTTGGACTAGAGGCAAACCCAGGAACTACACCAACCTATCCAAACGGTTCCACCGATGCTGAATCATATAAGAAAGCGACTCTCGATGAAAGTTATGCATATAATCAAGTAGATAAGCAGAGTGAAAAATCATTAGGAGAGGTTATACCTGAAAAGTCGTCAATTGCAATAACTTTGCAGTATGGGAATAGAGTTCCTGATGATACCAAGCTTACTGACGATTTAGTTTTACAAGTACAGAAGCTTGCAAGCAGCGCAACAGGTATACCTGTTACAAATATTGCTATCACAAAGTTGAAAGTTCAGCTACCTGCTGAAGTTGTTCCAACAACATCTGAAACAATACAAAACTTAATTTCAGCTTATGGATTACCGGCTTTGTTATTTTTAATGATTATAGTAATGATAGTAATTGCCATTCCGAAGAAGAAAAAGACACAAGAGCTCGAGCCAGCACTTGCTGGTATTGATGAAATGCTTCCAGCAAGATTTAATATGAATGAATTAAAGCAAGAGCCTGTGCCAGAGATAGATACAGAGGAAAGATCTGAAGTTAAGAAGCAATTAGAAAAATTCGTAAAGCAAAAACCAGATGCTGTGGCTCAATTACTTCGTAATTGGTTGACAGACGACTATGAATAGACTTAAAAGATAAGAACTAAAAAGTAATGTATGTAATTATTTTTGTGGGGTGAAGAAGCTTGTCTAGAATTAGTTCAAAGACTGAGTACAGCGGAAGAGAAAAGGCTGCAATGCTACTTATTTCATTAGGACCTGATAAGTCTGCTGAAATTTTTAAACATTTAAAAGAAGAGGAAATAGAGCAATTAACTCTTGAAATAGCCAATATTAGATCAGTTACTCCTGATGATAAAGAGAAAGTTCTTGATGAATTTTACCAGATATGCCTTGCTCAGGAATATATAGCAGAAGGTGGTATTGGCTATGCTAAGGATATTCTAGAAAAGGCTTTAGGAGCGCAGAAGGCTGTTGATATTATCAATAAGCTTACAGTATCGTTGCAGGTTAGACCTTTTGACTTTGTTCGAAAGACAGATCCTTCACAGCTTTTGAATTTTATACAGGGAGAGCATCCACAGACTATTGCCTTAATATTGGCATACTTAAAGCCACATCAAGCTTCTGTTGTACTTTCTGCCTTACCGCAGGATAAACAGGCTGATGTAGCTCGAAGAGTAGCAACTATGGATAGAACCTCGCCAGATGTTATCAAGGAAGTAGAACGTATTTTGGAGAAAAAGCTAGCTTCTTTGGTTACAGAGGATTTTACATCAGCTGGTGGAGTTCAATCGATTGTAGATATTCTTAACTCCGTTGATAGAGGTACTGAGAAGTTTATTATGGAAACATTAGAAATTGAAGATACTGACCTCGCCGAGGAAATTAAGAGACGTATGTTTGTATTTGAGGATATTCTTACTCTTGACGGTAGATCTATTCAAAGATTCCTTAGAGAGGTTGATAATAATCAGCTTGCAATTGCACTAAAAGGTGCGACAGACGATGTACAGAAGCTTATTTTTGCAAATATGTCTAAACGATTAAGTGAAATGATTAGAGAAGACCTTGAATTTATGGGTCCTGTTAGACTTAAAGATGTTGAGGAAGCTCAGCAGAAGATAGTTAATATTATTCGTAAGCTTGAAGATGCAGGTGAGATAGTTATTTCTAGAGGCGGAGGAGATGAAATAATTGTCTAATAATAAAGTCTTTAAAAATAATCAAGTAAATGTTGGTATGCCGTTTCAGATTAGAGCACCAATAACATACCAGCCTCCAATTAGAAAAAATTTGAATATCAAATTAGACTCAGACGAAGTAGATGAACAAGATGAAATTGATTATAAGGCTTTAGGAGAAGAAATTGTTAGCAAGGCAAAAATTGAAGCAGACTTAATTATTAGAGAAGCGTTACTTGAAGCCAAAGAAATGGTCACTAAAGCGGCAAGTGAGATTGAAGAGCTTAAAAATCAGGCTATAGATGAAGCAAAAAAAGAAGGCTATGATGAAGGTCTTTCTCAGGCTAAACAGGAGTATGAGCAATTAATAGTTGAGGCTCATGAGATAAAAGAGCAAGCAGGAGTAGAATATAAAAAGGTGCTTGATTCGCTGGAGACAGATGCTGTTAATACTATTTTAGAAATATCAAAAAAAGTTATTAGTCAAGAATTGGAATGTAAGCAGAACATTTTATTATTAGTTAAGGATGCATTTGAAAGGTGTTCAAAGGATCAGAAGGTAGTTTTAAAACTTAGCGAACAGGATTATGATTATGTAATTGAAAATAGAGATGAGCTGGTTTTAATGCTTGAAAGATCAGAAGAAATTGAAATTAAGAAGGATATGTCATTAAAAGAGGGTGGCTGCGTAATTGACACTTCTTTTGGAAGCATAGATGCAAGTGCATCTGCTAAGTTTGATAAGATAGAAGATGATTTTAAAAGTATTTTAGAAGAGAATATGAATTAGGGTACGCTTTTTGGTGTACCTTCTATTATATTTTGAACATGAGAGCAATTTTTAGGGGGTCAAAATTAAGTGATAGACCTTAAAAAATACCAAGATAAATTGAAAGCCAGAGATTATATTGAGTATATAGGTAAGGTATCAAAGGTTGTAGGACTTACCATTGAAGCTGATGGCCCGCAAGCTAGTATTGGTGATTTATGTAATATTAATGTTTTAAAGGGTAGTCCAATTAAAGCTGAAGTTGTTGGATTTAAGGATGAAAAGGTCTTGCTTATGCCTTTAGGAGAAATGACAGGTATTTCTCCTGGTAGTTTGGTTTCAGCTAATGGAGATATTCTTAAGGTCGCAGTTGGTCCAGAACTAATAGGACGAGTACTAGATGGTTTAGGCAGGCCAATGGATGATAAAGGGGTATTAAACACTAAGCAGTTTTACCCAACAAACAATAAACCACCTAACCCCATGACCAGAAGAAGAATTTCGGAACCTCTTCCTCTAGGAGTTCGAGCAATCGATGGATTATTAACTGTCGGAAAAGGGCAGAGAATGGGAATTTTTGCGGGTAGTGGTGTTGGCAAGAGTACATTGATGGGAATGATCGCTAGAAATACTAAAGCTGATATTAATGTAATTGCACTTATTGGAGAGCGTGGTAGAGAGGTCCGAGAATTTATTGAAAAGGATTTAACAGAGGAAGGCTTGGCCAGGTCTGTTGTTATAGTTGCCACATCGGATCAACCTGCTTTGATTAGGCTTAAAGGTGCTTTGGTGGCCACTGCAATTGCTGAATACTTTAGAGATTGTGGTAAGGATGTTTTGCTTTTAATGGATTCCCTAACAAGATATGCTATGGCACAGAGAGAAGTTGGCCTTTCTATAGGGGAACCTCCTGTAATGCGTGGATATACTCCTTCAGTTTTTTCTTCATTTCCAAAACTGTTGGAAAGAGCAGGTACTGATGAAAAGGGTTCAATTACTGGATTATATACAGTTTTAGTTGATGGAGATGATTTGACAGAGCCTGTTACTGATACAGCTAGGGGTATTTTGGATGGGCATATTGTTTTATCCAGAGCTTTAGCTAATAAAAATCACTATCCAGCTATAGATGTTCTGGCAAGTGTAAGTAGGGTAATGGGTGATGTTGTTGACAAAGAACAGAAAAAGTGCGCTTCTGAAATTAAAAAAACTATGGCAATATATAGAGAAGCAGAAGATTTGATAAATATTGGAGCATATTTAAAGGGGAGTAGTGACAAAATTGATTATGCTATAAAATATAACGACCAAATAACTGCTTTTTTGCAGCAGGATACTGGTTTGAAGGTACTATTTGAAGAAGTAAAGGATAATGTACTTAACATGCTTAAATAAAGGTGTAAGGAGGACTATAGGTAATGAAAAAATTTGATTTTAGACTTCAATCTGTTTTACAACTTAAATCGCAGCTAGAAGATAATGCAAAAAATAGTCTTGCCCGTGCCACAAGAGAACTTGAAAATCAGAAAGCCTTCTTGGAAGAACTAAATAGCATTAACAATGGTTCAATGAATAGCTTAACCTCTGAGGTTGATGAGGGTATTTCGATATATCGAATAAAGGTATATAACAGCTATTTATCTCATTTAAAAAATAAAATAACTAATCAGAAAGAAAATGTAAATATTGCTGAGCGGGATGTCGATATAAATAGGGAAAGCCTTATTAAAGCAATGCAAGAGCGTAAAATTATAGAGAAATTAAAAGAAAAAAAATATCAAGAATACATAAAAGAGCAAAATAAGGCAGAGCAGCTTGTAATAGATGAATTAAACAGTTTTAAATTTAAAGATGGTTCAGGAGAAGAAAATGCCCGAGACTAGGAATGAAAATAAATTAAATAAAGGCAATTTTGACATGCTTAATGAAGAACCTATAAATACAGCTTTTAAAGACAAAAAAAGTTCTTCTGATACTGGTAAACCAGTTAAGAATAGTATACTTTTTTATATACTTACAATAATTACTGCTTTTCTTCTAGTTGCTTTAATTATTGGAGGCATATTTTTCTTAGCAATTAAGAATAATGTAAATGGAATAGGCGAAAGTATGGGCGATAGCGTTAAAAATATACCCATATTAAGCTGGGCACTACCAGAAAAACCTGAACCTGAGGATGAAAAAAATATGACAGAAGAAGAGGTTCGAAAAAAGTACATCGAAATAAAAGCTGAAAAGATTTTATTAGATGAGAAACTTTCTGATTTAAATAAGCAGGTTGAGCAGCTAAATAAGCAGGTATCTGCAAAAGATTCAAATTCTTCCTTGCTGCAACAACAAAAAGATACTCTTGAAAAGGATAAACTTACCCTAGCTGCTGATAATGCAAGTTTAAAGAAGGATTTGGAGGATATTTCCTCTACTATAGCAAATGGGGATACTGCTGAGTTTAAAAAGTATTTCGAAAAGATAGACCCAAAGATTGCTGCTGATATATATGCACAAGTTTTGAAGGATGAAGAAATTAGTGAAGATGTAAAAAAATACTGTTCAATATATGAGACTATGGACGCTTCGGCTGTTGCAGAAATTATGGAGCAGATGGGCAGTGGAAAAATGACGTTAATTATTGAGATTATGAAAAATCTGAAAAAAGATACTTCAGCTGATATTTTAACTGAAATGACTCCTGCCTTTGCTGCAGAGCTATCAGTACAGCTTGCAAAAGAGTACAATGTTGGAACTCCAAAGGCAACTAAGTAGAGAGGTTAGTGATTTAACCTACTACAAAATAAAATTGGTAATTAGGGGAACAACTCTATTACATAAAGCTTAGGATAATGAAAGGGGGTGAAATAATGATTAATTACAGTAATACTTCAAAACTGCTCTTTTCTCAGACTGTGAAAACTGATGTCATCAATCTTAAGTCTAAAACTTCTCAAGGAACTTCTGATACAGATTTTAAGTCTGTTTTTGACAAGAATTTGAATGAAACCTCCAAGAATACATATACCAGAAAAGCATCACAAGAGGATAATAGAGTATCTCAAAATTCAGATTCAAACGTTAAATACAAGTCTTTTAATGATGTACAAAGAGAAAAGGACGTTACTTCTAGGCAAAGAGCAATAGAGAAGCCTGCTGGAGAAATGGAAGCTAAGGATGTTGATTCAAAAGCCAGAGAACTTGTTAATACGCCAGAGGAATATGATGAATCAATAAATGTATTGGCGCAGATGCTTGGATTACAGCCTAGCGAGTTAGTTAGTCTAGCAAAAGATCTTGGTTTTAGTTTAGAAAATATGAATGATGTAAATAAACTTTCACTTTTCATGGACAAGCTAGCTAGCGTTCTAGAGCTTAATAATGAGCAAAAAACTATGTTGAATACATTAGCTGCAGAAGTTGCTAAGCAAGTGGGAACAGAGCCTAGTATTGAGATGGTATCAAATACAGAAGGACCTCAAGCTGTTAATGCTTTAGAGGAAGCAGGTGCTAATAGTGTTTTAAGAGCTATTGACATTTCTAAGCTAACTGACGAGGTAAAGGCAAAACTTAATCAATTGATTCAAAATAGCACTGTAAATACAGAATCAGTTAGTTCAGAAATTTCTAAAGTAATTGAAGTAATGAGAGCTCAGATAAAGTCTAAGGCAAATGCTAATGTTGAACAAGCAGCAATAAGTAGCACCACAGATTCTTCTACAGAAGTTTTGACTAACTTAGAACAGTTATCTAAAGAGGGAAATGTAACTAAGGAAAAAGCATCAGAAAAAGATATTAATTCCAAAGAGGTGGATAACTCAAAAGGTTCTGAGACTGGCAATGCTAAAATTGAAGTAGATACAAGAAGTATGAACCCAAGTTTAAACAATGACCTAAATCAAGAACTAAATCAGCAGAATGGACAAGTGCTTGGAGACGTAAAGGTAAGTACAATTAATAATCAAGCTGAGATTAAAAAATCTGAATTTACTATGCCACAGACAGTCAAAAGCTCTGAGGTTGTTACTCAGGTGGTAGAGCAGGCCAGAGTGGTTATTGGGCAGGATAAATCTGAAATGGTTATTCAGTTAAAGCCTGACCATTTAGGAAAGCTTGAATTAAAGGTGGTAACCGAACAAGGTATTGTAGCAGCTAAATTTATTGCAGAGAGTCAGGCGGTTAAGGAAATAATTGAAACAAATATGCAGTTATTAAAAGATTCTTTGCAAAAGCAGGGTATTGTAATAGACAGTGTTAATGTTCAAGTGGGACATGACAAACAAAGTGAATACCAAAAACAAGCCTCATACCAGAGTAATAATAATACAAGTAATAGGTCGCAATATGGTAATAGTGAAGCAGGTGTACAGGCAGTTGGCAATAATGCTTTTAATACATTGCCAGATAGGCTTGCACAATATTCATATGAAACTAATACCATAAATTTAACAGCTTAATAAGGAGGTGGCAATTTGGCAATAAGTGGAGTAACTCCAGAGCAGGCTACAATGAAGGCTATAAATGAAATGGCTTCTACAAGAAAAACAGGTAGTAGTCTTGGTAAGGATGATTTTCTAAATCTTTTAGTAACACAGCTAAGATATCAGGACCCATTAGAACCTACAGATGACAAGGAATTTATCGCTCAAATGGCTCAGTTCAGTTCTTTAGAGCAAATGCAGAATATGAATAGCACTTTGACTAATTCCAAGGCCTTTAGTTTGATAGGGAAATATATTACTGCAACTACAACAGATGAAGATACTTTAGAGGTTTCAACTATTCAAGGACAAGTATCAACTGTTAAAATGAACAATGGAAAAGTATTCTTAGTAGTAAATGGTAAAGATGTTGATATCGATAGTGTATCAGAGGTTGTTGATATGGGTTATGTAAATTCAAATTTATCAGCTTATACTAGCTTAATTGGATATTCAACAAAGGGTGCAGTGTATGATTCATCAACAGGTAATATTATTTATCTGAGAGGTGATGTGACAGAAATCCAAAAGGGTGCAACAGAGGATTATGCAGTATTGGACAATGTTAGTGTTACAATTGCAGAGGTTACTGGCTCAAAATCAACGGATTCCGATTATACAAAGAATTATCTCGAGCAAAACATTGGCAAAGAGGTAAAAGTAACAATCAAGGATGCAAAAACTGGTAATAAGGTTCCTGTTACAGCTACATTAAAGAGCTACAGCGTTGCTTCTGACGGTACTATAACTGCAGTACTTGATGATGTATACATATCTGTAGACAGTGTATCAAACATTCAGAAATCAACAACTGGTACAACTACCGAGACTAAACCTAATACAGAGACTGAACCTAATACAGAGACTGAACCTAAAGAAGAAACTAATACATAGAAGTGAGAGAAGGTGAGTTATGGTTATTAATAATAATTATTCGAATAGAATACTAAATTCGCCTTTAGCAAATGGGAAGCTCCAAACCAATAATGTCAGAAATAGTAATACAGGCACTAATGGAGTTGGATTTGAGAATTTTCTTCAACAAGCAATTGACAAAAGTACTGGAGTTAAATTTTCAAAGCATGCTGAAATGAGAATGCAGGCACGAAATATTGATTTAACCCAAACTCAAAAGGATAAGATCAATAGTGCAGTTTCAACTGCTCAGCTAAAAGGCGTTAAAGATTCATTGGTTATACTCGATGATATGGCATTTGTTGTAAATGTAAATAGTAAGACGGTCATAACAGCGGTAAATAGCAATGAATTAAAGGAAAATGTTTTTACAAATATTGATGGTGCAGTTTTTGCATAGAAGTTTTAAATCAGCTGGACCCTTTAGGGAAGCTGAAATACGTTCCTGAATGACGGATGGAACGAGAAACCTTAATAATGAGGGGGTCAATAAAGATATGATGAGATCTATGTTTTCTGGTGTATCTGGATTAAGAGCACACCAGCAAAGAATGGACGTTATTGGTAATAACGTTGCGAATGTAAATACAGTTGGCTTTAAATCAAGCAGAGTAACCTTTCAAGAGGTATTTAACCAAACACTTAGTGGCGCTTCAGGTCCTGATTCTTCAACTAGCAGAGGAGGTACAAACCCAATACAGGTCGGTTTGGGAACAAGTGTAGGTTCTGTTGATACGATGATGTCTACTGGCAGCTCAGAGAGAACTGATAATGCAACAGATTTATCAATATCTGGTGATGGGTTCTTTATAGTAAGAGGTTCAAGTGCAGATACCTACAAATTTACCAGAGCTGGTAATTTTGGATTAGACAAGCTTGGAAACCTTGTTTCAGGCGGAGGCTATTGTGTATATGGCTGGCAGAAAATGAATCCTGACGGTTCGTTTGATACAGAGAGCCCGGTTGAGCCTATTAATTTATATTCTGATTTACATAATGGAAACAAAAAAATTATTGCGGCTAAGCAGACCGAAAATGCAAGATTTTCAGGCAATCTAGATGCTGGTAAAGCAGATGCTGCAGTTGCTACTCAGTTTGCAGTTCCTTTTACAGTGTATGACAATCTAGGCAATAGTTATGAGTTGTCAGTGAATTTTAGAAAGAAAGCTGCTACTGCTACTGAAACTGAATGGGTATATAATGTAACTGTTAAAGGTGCAGACACAGATATTACTACTACTTCAGAAAAAAGTATCAAATTTAATGATATAGGTGCAATAATAAAAGGAGATCCTTCTGCACCTGAGTTAACTGAACTAAAAATAACACCACCTATCACATCAGGTACGGGTCAATTTACAGTGAATCTTGACTTTAACAACCTAACGATGTTTGCGGCAGACAGCTCTGTAGCTCCATCAGATATTGATGGATACTCTACAGGTACTCTTACTACCTTTAGTATTGGTTCTGATGGAATAATTACAGGCGTATATAGCAATGGTGAGCAACAATCCTTAGGATGTGTGGCCTTAGCAAGCTTTTCAAATCCTGCCGGATTAGAAAAGGTTGGAGATAATTTGTTTATACCTACCACAAACTCAGGTAATTTTACAAAGGGATTGGCTGCTGGAACAGGGGGGACTGGAACATTAACTCCAGGTACACTTGAAATGTCAAATGTTGACCTTTCAAGCGAGTTTACAAATATGATAATCACACAGAGAGGATTCCAAGCAAACAGTAGAATTATTACTACCTCAGATGAGATGCTTCAAGAACTAGTAAACTTGAAGAGGTAATAATACTTAAGGATTAATAAAACACTACCATAGACCTAAGGCTTTATGTCTTAGTCTATGGTAGAATTAATCGATTTAAGTCTTGTTTTGTAATTTGATTACAAATTATCTATTGTCTTTTTGGAGTAATAATATTATGATTAGATTAACAAAAATAAACAAGTCCTCCTTTGTGTTGAATTGTGAATTAATTGAAATGCTGGAAAGTACTCCTGATACGGTAATAACTTTGATTAATGGAAAAAAATATGTTATTTCTGAAAGTATTGAAGAAGTAGTAGAAAAGGTGATAGAATACAAAGGTAGAATTTTGTTGTTAAAAAATGGTATTTCCACTTGATTATACAAAATAAAAGACTATCTTTCTAATGTCTGATATAGTAAAGCCTTGTTCATGTATGTATTTGTTAGTGATATAAACTTTAAGGAGGATAAAACTTTGGAGGGAAAAAGCAGCTATTTTGTTTTACTGGTTATTGTAGCATGTTTATCAATTACACTTGCTTTCCTTGCAATAGGGTATTTCTTTTTAGGGAGTGGAAACTCAACCCCAGAAAAAGAGGTAATTTATATGAACGAACAAATTCCTGGAGAAGCTGATCTTTCAAAAAAGGTTATTTTTGAATCTAAGAATTTCAACCTTAAAAAGACAGATAGTAAACAGGTTGCAGTTATAATGCTTAGTGCAAGTATGAAGCATTATAAGACTGTTGATAAAGATGAATTAGAAGAGGCGGAAATTATAGCAAAGATTGATTTTTATGAAAAAGAAATTAACTCTGCTTTTGGTACATATTTTCAAAGCTTAACATTAGAGGATGTAAGTAAGCCTGAGGCCAAGAAAAAAGCTTCAGAGGATTTAAAAAATATAATAAATGAAATATTAGCAGAAGGTGATAAGAAAGCCAGCCCTCTTGTGTATACTGTTATTTTAGATTGGTTTTATCAATAGGAGGTGGAGCTTGTGGGAGATATATTATCTCAAAATGAGATTGATGAGCTGCTAAAGGCTCTTACTACTGGAGATATAGATGTCCAGCAAATTCAATCTACCAAAACTGAAAAGAAAATTAAGCTTCATGATTTCAAAAAACCACCAAAGTTTGCAAATGACCATAAGCGTACGTTGCAATTTATAAATGAAAACTATGCTAGGTTAGTTCAGTCTTTTTTGTCTGGATACTTGAGATCTTTGGTTCAAGTAGATGTTTTGTCAGTAGATGCTTTACAATATAGTGAATTTAGTAATTCATTATCAAATCCTGTAGTACTTGCTATGGTTGATTTTAGTCCTTTAAGTGGTTCGATTATTTTCGAAATGGATCCAAGTATTGCTTATGCTGTAATTGACAGAATACTTGGTGGTAGAGGAACGGCAATGGATAGAGTCAGATCCTTTACTGAAATTGAGTTGGCAATATTAGAAAGAATTATTATACAAATACTCAATTTAATGCGTGAACCGTGGGAAAGTATAATGTCTATAAAACCTCGGCTGGAGAAAATAGAAACCAATGCACAATTTGCTCAGATAATTTCTCCAAATGAGATGGTAGCATTAATAACGTTTAATGTGTTAGTTGGTGAAGTAAAGGGAATGATTAATATTTGTATACCTCATATGGTTGTGGAGCCTATTATGCCAAAGTTAAGCACTAAACTTTGGTTTACAAATATAGAGAATGAAAAAGTTGAAAACAATAAACAAGATATTGAGTTTAAGATTGAGAATACATATGTGCCTGTAAGGGCTATCTTGGGTAGAACGCAAATTAATATTAGTGAGTTCCTTGATTTACAGTCGGGGGATGTAATACCACTTGATACCAGTGTGAATGGTGACTTAGAAGTAATGGTAGGAGATATATCTAAATTTACAGCTAAGCCAGGTGTAAAGAAAAATAAAGTTGCAATAAAAATATCAGAAGTGATGAGAAGGGAGGAAGATTAGGAATGGGAGATATGCTTACACAAGCAGAGATTGATGCTTTATTAAATGGCACTTCCTCAGAAGAAGCTTATGATGATGCTGATACAAATTCTAATAATAATGATTTTGACTCTAATGAGTTATTGTCGAATCAAGAAATTGATGCATTAGGTGAAATTGGTAATATAAGCATGGGTACTTCTGCAACAACTCTGTTTACTCTTTTGTCACAGAAGGTTACAATTACTACTCCGAATGTTTCAATAACCACATGGCAAGAACTCTCAAAAAGTTATTCTTCGCAATATGTTGCTGTTAAGGTTGAGTATACTGACGGATTAATTGGTAGTAACCTATTAATATTAAATCAGGATGATGTAAAAATAATTACAGATTTAATGATGGGTGGAGAAGGCACAAAAGTTGAAGGGGAATTAAGTGATCTTCATTTAAGTGCAATTAGTGAGGCTATGAACCAAATGATTGGTTCTTCAGCAACGTCAATGTCATCTATGTTTTCTAAGAGAATTGATATTTCGCCACCTAGGGCATATGTTGTTAGTTTTGGCAATGGTGATCCTTATGGTGAATTTCAGACAGATGAAGCTCTTGTTAAAATCGCATTTAAAATGGTAATTGGCAATTTAATAGATAGTGAGATAATGCAATTACTCCCTATGAAATTTGCTAAGGAGCTAGTAAATACACTATTAAACTCTAATTCAAATCAGAAAGCTTCTCAGTCTGAGCCGGTACCGCAGATATCACCTGTTCAAGCTACAATTTCGCAGCCTGCAATGCAACAACCAATGATGCAACAGCCAATGATGCAACAACCAATGATGCAACAACCAATGATGCAACAGCCAATGATGCAACAGCCAATGATGCAACAGCCAGCGCAAGGGTTTGGCTTTGATGGTGGGTATCAGGACATTCAGAGACCAAGAAATCATGTTAGCGTACAGCCTGCACAGTTCCTAGCATTTGATGATGGGTTCTCTGCTTCTGGAAAAAGTAATATTAGCCTTATAATGGATTTACCGCTTCAGGTTACTGTTGAATTAGGAAGAACTCAAAAATTGATTAGAGATATTTTAGAGTTTGGAGCTGGTTCAATAATAGAACTTGATAAGCTTGCGGGAGAACCAGTTGATATATTGGTAAATGGAAAGGCCATTGCTAAGGGAGAAGTTGTTGTAATTGATGAAAGCTTTGGTGTTAGAATTACGGATATAATTCATCCATCAAAACGACTATAGTTATAAAAATCAACGAATAATTAAGGAGAGAGAAGTTATGGGAAAAAGTATTTTAATTGTTGATGATGCTGCATTTATGAGAATGATGATAAAGGATATATTATCAAAGAATGGGTATGAAATAGCTGCTGATGTTGACAACGGATTAAAGGCAATAGAGAAATATAAGGAACTTACTCCTGACTTGGTTATAATGGACATAACTATGCCTGAAATGGATGGAGTTACTGCTGTAAGAGAGATCAAGAAAATACATAATGATGCAAAGATAATTATGTGCTCTGCTATGGGACAGCAAGCCATGGTTATTGAGTCAATTCAAGCAGGAGCAAGAGACTTCATTGTAAAGCCATTTCAAGCAGATCGTGTAGTTGATGCAGTAAAAAAGGTTATAGGATAACAGTATTTAGACTTTTATCGATGATATCCTGCTGATTGCTATTAAATTATATGGTTCCAGAATTCCTGGATTACCATATGATTTTGGTTATTTAACAGCAGGATATTTTGTAATAAGTTGTAGTGAGTTATTCAGTACAGCATTTTATAGAACATTGAGGGTTAAATATGGATATTTTTTTAAAATATTTTTCTGTTATTTTCGCAATTGTATTTGTTTTTGCGTTGTTATTTTTAACTACGAAGCTTTTGAATTATAAATCTAAAAAAATGCTCAAAGGCAATCATATGCAAATCATTGAATCATTAAGCCTTGGTGTAAATAATAGAATTCACCTAATAAAGGTGGACGATGAATTTTTTCTTATTTCAGCTTCCAATAAAAACGTAGAATTTTTAGCTAGAGTTAATATGAGTGATTTTGAAGAAGAAGAAATTAAAAATCCTGTTTCCGAGGTCATTGATTTTAAAGCTATACTGAAAAAGAGCTTAAATGGGTTTAGTTTTAAAAACCAAGCAAAGAAGCAAACAGGAGCAGAAACAAATAATTCTAGTGAACTGAAGCCCAAGGATCCTAATATTAACAATAATTTAGCCTTCAAGAGAAATTTAGAACAGTTAAAAAATTTAAACAAAACAATTAGCGACCAACGGAGTGAAGATGAATAAAAAAAAGAGAATTAAAAGAATAGTGTTAATAGTAAGTATTTTAGTTCTGGTTTTTTGTTTTATGGGTGGTAAAGCATTAGCTGAGCCCAATGTATCTATCTCACCAGACGGAATTGAAATAGGTACTTCTGATGATCCAGAGGAAGTATCCTCAAGCATACAGCTATTGTTGCTATTGACAATTTTATCAATTGCCCCTTCGATACTGATAATGATGACTGGCTTTACAAGAGTAATAATAATTTTGTCTTTTTTAAGGAATGCACTTGGTACTCAACAGATGCCTCCAAATCAGGTTTTAATCGGTTTAGCACTATTTATTACTTTCTTTGTAATGAGTCCAGTTTTAACTGATATTAATGACAATGCATTACAACCATATGTTAACAAAGAAATTACCCAGCAACAAGCAATTGATAAGAGCTCTCAAACAATTAAGACCTGGATGGTAAAGCAAATCTTTAGTAATGGTCGTGAGGATGATTTAGGATTGTTCATGACTTTAGGGGGACAGAAGGATCCAATATTGGTTGAGGATGCACCTAAGCTTTCACTTACAATTGTAGTTCCGGCTTTTTTGATTAGTGAACTGACTGTTGCGTTTAAATTTGGATTTTTAATATTTTTGCCGTTTCTGATTATTGATATGGTGGTATCAAGTACCTTGATGTCTATGGGTATGATGATGCTTCCGCCAATAATGATATCTCTGCCGTTTAAAATATTATTGTTTATATTAGTTGATGGGTGGGGTATGTTAACACAGGCAATAGTACAAAGCTTTGCCCGGTGACAGGGTCATGGTATATTGATTGTGGGTTTAGTGCCACTAGCAATGATAAGTGGGAGTAATGTAAAATAAGAATAATACAGCTATTATATATTTGTTTTTTACTGTACTTTGGGGGTGAAGGATTATATGGATGAAAGCAGTGTCATTAACATAGCGCAGGATGCTTTGAAGGTAATAATATATGTTTCAGCCCCTATTTTAATAATTAGTATGGTTGTAGGTCTGATAATTAGTATTTTTCAGGCGACAACTCAAATCCAGGAGCAAACATTGACTTTTGTACCTAAGATTTTATCTATTATGGCTGCTATTGCTATATTTGGCTCGTGGATGATTAAAACACTAATGGAGTATACTCAAAATATTTTTAATAATATGAATCAATTTATAAAGTAATAATTTGCTTTCAATGATTAGATACCGATTAGTATAAAGCAATTACAGATATGTAGATTGTTTTTGGCGGTAGTAATGGCTTAAGTATATATGTTTTAGGAGTTGAGAATGTGCAGATACCATTAGGTATGTTGCTAAACAATGTGGAGCTTTTTCTTCTCATATTTGTGAGAATGGCTGGTTTGTTTGTTATTGCACCGATTTTTGGGCGTGCTAACATACCTGTTTATTTTAAAATAGGCTTTGCTTTTACTACAGCTATTTTAATGGCTAATGTAATAAAGATTGATCATATTGTAGCGACAGATAGCTTTTTACTTTATGCTATTTATATTGTTAAAGAATTTATTGTTGGTGTTGTGTTAGGATTTGTTGCATATGCCATATTTACGAGTATTTATATAGCTGGTCAGATAATTGATATGCAGATTGGATTTGGTATGGTTAATGTATATGATCCAATTAGTAATATCCAAGTTCCTATTACTGCAAATCTTTATTTTATACTGGCCATGATAATATTTCTTGTGACTAATGGCCACCATTTTTTGATTAAGGCGCTTTTTCAAAGTTTTGAACTAGTACCATTAGGAACCATGGGAATTGGTCCCAATATGCTTGACAACATTATAGGTATTTTCCAAATGCTGTTTTCAATTGGCTTTAAAATATCAGCTCCGATTTTAGCGGCTGTTTTGATAACAGATGTAGTGCTTGGTATAATTTCAAAGACTATTCCGCAGATGAATGTTTTTATTCTGGGTATGCCATTAAAAATACTCATTGGAATTATTATTATTATGATAACAATACCTGCTTTTATATATATAGTTGCAATGCTATCTGATAACATGAATATAGAAATATTCAAATTTCTTAAAGATATGGGGAGTAATCCTTAGGGGACATCCGATGCAGATTACCAGAAGTAGATGCATGGAGGTTAGAATGATAAACCTCAATGAGGAGAATTTATTAAAGCTAGATTATCAGCTTTTTGCCGGAGGCGGAGATAAGACAGAGAAAGCCACTCCCAAAAAAAAGGCTGATGCAAGAAAAAAAGGTCAGGTATTTCAAAGTAGAGAGCTATCTGCTTCACTTATATTAATAATTTTGGTTGTTACATTTAAGGCTTTTGGATCTATTATATATGAACAGATAACTTTGTATTTTAAGAAAACCTTTACCCAATACCTTACAATGACAGATGCATTTGATATTAATACAGTTACAAAGCTTTATATTGATGGTTTGCTAGTTTTAGCAAAAACAGTTTTACCTCTGCTTTTAGTGGCAGCATTATCGGCTTTAATTGTAGGATATGCACAGGTTGGGATTTTATTTACTTTGGAAACCTTAAAGATACAAGGTAAGAGAATAAATCCATTAAGTGGATTTAAGAGAATATTCTCTTTACGCTCGGTAGTTGAACTTTTAAAATCAATATTAAAATTAGTTATAGTTGGATGGGTGGCATATTCTTATTTAAAATCTAAGGTAGATGAAGTTATAATATTAATGAATTCAGATTTGTTTGATATTTTATCTTTCATTGGTAGTTCAACGTTTACCGTAGCACTTAGAATATGTTTTGCTATGATTATTCTGGGGTTATTGGATTTCATGTACCAGAAATATGATTACGAAAAGAATTTAAAAATGACTAAGCAAGAGGTCAAGGATGAATTTAAGCAAACAGAAGGAAATCCTGAAATAAAAGGCAAGATTAAGCAGAAGCAACGACAGATGTCAATGAGAAGAATGATGAAGGATATACCTAAGGCAGATGTGGTTATCACAAACCCTACCCATTTTGCTGTTGCTATTAAATATGACTTAGAAAAGTCCAGTGCCCCATTTGTTGTGGCGAAAGGTCAGGATTATATTGCACTAAGGATAAAGGAAATAGCAACAGAAAATAAAGTACAAATAGTAGAGAATAAACCTTTAGCGAGAACTCTATATAGTACAGTTGACATTGGGGAGTCTATTCCACCTGAATTATATCAGGCAGTTGCTGAAATACTTGCTTTTGTTTACAAGCTAAAAAATGGTTAAAAAATTATCTTATAAAAAGGAGGGCGAAACGTGGCGAAGTTAAATAGTTTTTTCATACCAATAGTTGTAATAATCTCAATTTTGAATCTTATTTTGCCAATTTCTGCAACTCTTCTGGACGTTTTATTAGCAATAAATATAGTTCTTACTGCTGTTATCATGCTAAACACTATTTATTTAAAGACTGCACTTGATTTATCTATTTTTCCTACACTAATTGTTATTACTACCATATATAGACTATCTCTTAACGTTACAGCTACAAAGCTCATTCTAGGAGAAGGCGATGCTGGAGAGGTTATTAGAGGCTTTGGATATTTTGTAGGAAAAGGAAATCTTGTTGTAGGTTTTATAATATTTTTGATTATAATGCTTGTTAACTTCCTTGTTATAACCAAAGGCTCAGAAAGGGTTGCGGAGGTTGCAGCAAGATTTACCTTGGATGCTATGCCTGGTAAACAGATGGCAATTGATGCAGATTTGAATACTGGATTAATTAGCGAAGCTGAAGCTAAAGAACGCAGAATTAAGGTTCAAAGAGAAGCGGATTTTTATGGTTCAATGGATGGAGCTACAAAGTTTGTTAAAAATGATGCTATAATGGGAATTATTATTACTTTCCTAAATATCGCAGGTGGACTTATTCTCGGTGTACTTATGAGGGGTGAAAGTCTTGATGAGGCACTTGCAACCTATACCATTCTGACAATTGGTGATGGTTTAGTCAGCCAGATTCCAGCACTTATGTTGTCTGTGGCAACCAGCTTTATTGTAACAAGGGCAGGAGCTGATTCTGACCTAAGCAAGGATGTTATAAAGCAGCTCTTTTATAATCCGAAGGTTCTATATATTGCTGCAATCTTAAGCTTGGTTATGGCGCCATTTTTAACGCCTATACCTTTTATTATTCTTTCGGTTATATTGGTATTTTTAGCAGTTAAAATTAAGCAACTCCAGAAGGAGGCTGTTAAGGATGAAGAGGTCCAAATTCAAGAAAGTGAAGTTGATGAAATACGCAAGCCAGAGAATGTAGTAACTCTTTTACAAGTAGACCCAATAGAATTGGAGTTTGGATATGGTATAATCCCGCTAGCAGATGCAAATCAAGGTGGAGATTTACTAGATAGAGTAGTTTTAATTAGAAGACAACTTGCGCTTGAACTTGGTATGATTGTCCCTGTTATCAGATTGAGAGACAATATTCAGATTGGACCAAGTGAATATATTATAAAAATTAAAGGCTCTGAGGTGGCAAAGGGAGAACTTCTATTTGATTATTTCATGGCAATGAATTCTGGAGAAGTAGAAGATGGACTTGAGGGAATAAAAACTACTGAGCCTGCCTTTGGATTGCCCGCGTTATGGATTCAGGAAGGTCAAAGAGATAAGGCTGAAATGCTTGGATATACGGTTGTTGATCCACCATCAATAATTGCCACTCACTTAACAGAGGTCATTAAGAAACATTCTCACGAGTTATTAGGTAGACAAGAAGTACAGACACTCGTTGACAATTTAAGGCAGAGTTACCCAGCTATTGTAGATGAGTTAGTACCTAAATTAATGAGTATAGGCGAAATACAAAAAATTCTTGCTAATCTTTTGAAGGAAAGTGTTTCTATTAGAGATATGGTTACAATAATGGAGACGTTGGCAGATTATTCTCCAATGACACATGATGTGGACATGCTTACAGAGTATGTAAGGCAAGCTCTTGGAAGGTCAATTTCTCAAAAGTTTTTTAATGGAACTTCTAATGTAATAACAGTAGATCCAAAAGTAGAACAAATGATATTAGACTCGATACAGAAAACAGAATTTGGTTCTTATTTAGCTCTTGAACCTTCTGTTTCAAATACAATAATAAATAATTTATCTAAGAATGTTCAAAGGCTGGTGCAATTAGGAAATCAGCCAATCGTACTTGCATCACCAGTAGTTAGGCTATATTTAAAGAGGCTTACTGAGAATGTTATACCTGGATTGGTGGTTTTATCTTATAATGAAATTGACCCGGCAGTAGAGGTACAGTCTGTTGGAACAGTTAGTGTTTAGAATTGGCAAAGATATTAAGAGTTTTTAATGGAGGCTAATGTATGAAAATTAAGCGTTATATGGGTAAAAATACTCAAGAGGCATTGTTAAAAGTAAAAATGGATCTTGGTAATAATGCAATAATTTTAAACACAAAGAAGGTAAGAAAAAAGGGTATTAAGAAATACTTTACTAGTCCAATGGTAGAAGTAATGGCGGCTATTGATGATGAAACTTCAAAAATAAGAGAGCGGGAGTTAAATAGAATAGAGCCTACCCCGATTATTAATGAGACTCAAAAAAATATATTGTCGCAAAAAGAGGAAAAAAATACTGAGTTAGAGAATAAAGTAAATAATATAGAAAAAATATTGGATAGAATATTGAAAATTGTAAATCCTGACAATATTAGCTCTGAGCATAAGCATGTTAGTGATGTGAAAGAAGCAGAAGCTGGACAAATATCTCAGGTATCACAATTGTTATACAATAACCTTTTAAAAAATGAGGTTGACGAAGAAATTGCAAAAGATATTATTGAGCAGGTTGATAAGAAAAGTGATACTAGAAATATAAATGATGCCTCACTAATGATGCATTCAATTATAGCCTCTATGCTTGGGAAGGCTGAACCTATTAATTTTAGAAAAGATGGTAAACCTACGGTTATTTTATTTGTTGGTCCTACAGGAGTTGGAAAAACAACAACACTAGCAAAGTTAGCAGCTAATTTTATGCTATCAAATAATAAAAAAATTGGATTAATTACTGCAGACACATATAGAATTTCTGCAGTTGATCAACTAAAAACCTACGCTGAGATATTGGGTATTCCAATAGCAGTTGCTTATTCAGTTTCTGAAATAAGCAGTGAGATACAGAAATATAGTGACAGAGATGTTGTGTTAATTGATACAGCAGGATGTAGCTTTAGAGATAAGCAAAAATTTGAGGAGCTTAGAAAATTAATTGCAGCATGTGAAGCAGATGAGATTTTTTTAGTATTAAGTACAACAGTTAGCTCAAAAAACTGTAAGGATATAATTAATAATTATAGTTTTATACCAAATTATAGGCTGATTTTTACTAAGGTTGATGAAACTTCGGTATATGGTAGTATTTTAAATACAAAGTGCTATTCAAATAAGAACTTGTCCTATATAACTAATGGGCAGAATGTACCTGATGATATTGAAATTGCAAACGTAGATAAATTGTCGAAAAACTTGTTGGGTAGTATATTTTAAGACTAAAAATATGATAAGATTATAATTAATAGGCTTAAAGGTTGAAAGAACTACAATAAACAAAAAAATGAGGACCGAGTCCATGCTAGTACTTTAATGGAGTTTTGTACCAAATGCGGGGCATGGACATAACTATGGAGGCTTTTATTTTATGATAGATCAAGCTGAAAGGTTAAGGAATATTGTTGAAAATTTAAAAAACAAATCAGACAACAGTTCTTCTCAGAACGGCAGCAGTTCAGAGAAGATAAGAGTTGGTAAACGTGCTAAGGTTATTACTGTAACTAGTGGTAAAGGTGGCGTTGGCAAGACAAGTGTCACAGTTAATCTAGCGATAGCTTTAAGTCAAAAAGGTTTTAAGGTTATAATTATTGATGCTGATTTAGGTTTGTCAAATATAGATGTTGTTTTAGGGATAGTCCCTAAGTATTCATTATTAGATTCTATCAATAGCGATAAAAGTATCTTAGACATATTATGTGATGGTCCAGAAAATATTAAGTTTATTTCTGGGGGTTCAGGTGTACTTGAATTAATAAACCTCAACAAAGAATCTTTAGATGCTTTCATTGCAAATATGTCACTACTAGACCATATTGCAGATTTTATATTGATAGATACTGGGGCCGGCCTTTCTGATACTGTTATGAATTTTGTACTTTCTGCACAAGAAGTAGTTTTAGTAATTACACCGGAGCCAACATCAATTACTGATGCTTATGCCCTTGTGAAAACTGTATCACGTACAAAAAAGGACTCTATGATTAAAATTCTAATAAATAGAGCTGACGATGAAACCGAGGCTAAGGGGGTTTATAACAATTTTGCTATGGTAGCGGATAGGTTTTTGGGCATGAAATTAGAAATGCTAGGTTATTTGCCTAATGACCACTCATTTACTAAGTCTGTAAAGTTGCAGAAACCGTATTTGCTTAATTACCCGAAGAATTTTACTAGTAAGCTAATTAATGAATTAGCTGATTCAGTATCAAAGGAGGATTTCGAACAAACTAATGTTGTAAAACCAGGTATTAAAGGCTTCATAAATAGGTTTGTTGGGTTGTTTACCAATTAATATGAGAGTATACTATAATTAGGTGGATAAAAAAATAAACGATATTCAATTTAATACATTTATAGGATAGCTCCAATTAGATGATGGTGGTTTTAGAGATTTTATGGAAAAGTATTTCAACATAAGATTTACTTTTAAAAAATTAGCAGAGGTAATCAATGGATTGTATAACAAAGAAAAGTAATGCAATAAAAGTATTAATTGTAGACGATTCTGCATTTATGCGAAAAGTGTTATCTGATATAGTAGATCAAGAGGAGTACCTAGTTGTTGTGGGAACTGCAACAGATGGAAAAGATGCTCTCAATAAGATTACATTGCTTAATCCTGATATAATAACACTTGATGTTGAAATGCCAATAATGGATGGTATTGATTGTTTAAGGGAAATTATGATAAGGTTTCCTAAGCCCGTTATAATGCTTAGTAGCGGGACTGAACATGGCGCAGAACTCACAATAAGGGCATTGGATGAAGGGGCAGTTGATTTTATTGCAAAACCTAAAAATATATTTGATATAAAAAATGATAAAAAGCGTAAAGAAATCATTGAAAAAATATCAATTGCAAAAAATATTAATTTTAAGCATTCAAAAATTGAAAGTAATGATAGTAGTTTATTAACTCAAGCTAATAAGGTTTTAAAAAATATTATTGCTATTGGATCGTCTACCGGTGGACCAAAGGCGCTGCAGAGTATAATACCTGAATTGCCTGGAGATATACCAGCTGCTGTTTTAGTAGTACAGCATATGCCTCCTGGTTTTACATACACTTTAGCAGAAAGACTTGATGCTAAAAGTAAAGTGAGAGTGAAGGAGGCTGTTCATAAGGAAAAGGTATTAGCAGGACATACATATATAGCACCTGGTGATTCGCATATGCTACTAGAAGTAACTGCTAATGGAGATTTACTTATTAACCTTGATAAATCTCCTCCAATAAGTGGACATAGACCATCAGTAGATGTAATGATGAGTTCCCTTTCAGATACAGGGTTAAAAAACATTATAGGCGTCATTTTAACTGGCATGGGTTCAGATGGGAGTAGTGGCGTTAAGAAATTAAAAGAAAAAAATGAAAGTTTTATTATAGCACAAGACGAAGAAACAAGTGTAGTATATGGAATGCCTAAAATGGCAGTTCAGACCGGAGCAGTTGACAAAGTAGTATCACTTGAAAAGATTTCAGAGGAAATTATTCAATTCTTGGGGGTGCGTTAGTATGGATATGAGCCAGTATTTACAGATATTTATTGAAGAATCAAATGAACATGTACAGAGTTTAAATCAGTGTCTTTTGCAAATTGAAAAGGATCCTGATGACAAGGATGTCCTAAATGAGATATTTAGAGTAGCTCATACAATTAAAGGAATGGCAGGTACAATGGGTTTTACAAAAATGACAAAATTAACCCATGATATGGAAAATGTGTTGCATGCTATTAGAAACGATGAAATAAGGATTACATCTATCCTGGTTGATACATTGTTTAAATGCTTAGATGCACTTGAAAACTATGTAAGCAGCGTTGTTGCAACTGGTGGAGAAGGAGATAAGCAATATACGAATGTTATTAAAGCTCTAAATGATATTTTATCAAATAAGGGTAGGCTTAGTACTGCTACTGCTGGCACCCAGGCATCAGATAACATAACCAAGCCTGATGGTGTTATGCACGTAACTGCTCAACTTGAATTTAATGAATTTGAGCAGCATGCTGTAAATAAGGCAATTGATATGGGTATGAATGCTCTCAAGCTAACCATAGTATTAAATAAGGGATGTTTATTGAAAGCTGCAAGGGCATTTATCATATTCCAAACATTAGAGAGACATGGAGAGATTATAAAAGCTCAACCTATCGTTCAGGATATAGAGGATGAAAAATTTGATTTCGAATTTACAGTTGTTGTTGTTTCTAAAGAAGATGAAAAAATACTAATAGATGAACTTAACTCAATTGCTGAAGTTGATGAAGTCATTACTAGTAAATTGGATAAATTTGGCGATGAGCTTACACAGAATGAAGGAAGTATTAATTATGAGGAAACTGTCAAGGAAAGTGAGAATTTAGAGGGAGCAACAACTAAGGATGGAGAAGTACACGACACTGCTAAGCAAAATGGTGCTTCACGAAAAGCCCAAAGAACAGTAAGAGTAGATATTGATAGACTAGATATATTAATGAATTTGGTTGGAGAACTGATAATTACTAAAACTAGACTAGAAGAAACAGACATTACGTCGAAACCTCAAGAATATCATGAGACGTTAGAGTATCTTGAGAGGATTACTACCAACTTAAATGATGCTGTTATGAAGGTTAGGATGGTGCCTGTTGAAACTGTATTTAACAGATTCCCAAGAATGATTAGAGATATTGCAAAGGATTTAGGAAAAGAAATTGAATTGGTTATGTCGGGTGAAGAAACAGAACTTGATAGAACAGTAATAGATGAGATAGGTGATCCATTAATTCACTTGCTCAGAAATTCATGTGACCATGGACTTGAATCTGTTGAGAAGAGAAAACAACTTGGCAAACCAGAAGTAGGTAAAATCAATCTTACAGCTTACCAATCTGGTAACAATGTAATTATTGAAGTTACCGATGACGGAGTTGGTATAAACACTGAAAAAGTTAAGATGAAGGCTATCGAAAAAGGTGTTATTACCAGAGAAGCAGCAGCTTCAATGTCATCACAGGAAGCAATTGAGCTGTTATTTAGGCCAAGCTTTAGTACAGCTGAGAAAGTCACTGGACTCTCAGGAAGAGGGGTTGGACTTGATGTAGTTAAAACGAAGATTGAGCAGTTGGGAGGAACAGTTGAGGTTGAAACTCAGAGTGGTAAGGGAAGTAGCTTCTTGATAAAACTACCACTTACTCTTGCAATTTATCAAGCATTGCTTGTAAATGTAGGAACTGAAAAGTACGCCATTCCTTTAGGTTCAATTTATCAGATATATAATTGGAAAGCAGAAGATGTTAAGACAGTTCAAGGACAAGATATTATTCTACTGAGAAATATGGTTGTTCCAATTACACGATTGGCTGATTCATTAGAGGTTCCAGACAGTAATTCGGATACTCAAAAACAGCTTAAAATAGTAATTGTTAGAAAAGGCGAAAAACTTACAGGCTTAGTTGTTGACAGTGTTATTGGGCAGCAGGAAATAGTTATAAAATCACTAGGTAAGCTTTTATCTGGAATCAAATATCTTGCTGGAGCCACTATTCTTGGTGATGGAAATGTTGCTCTGATAATTGATGTAAACTCTGTAGCATAAAGCTTAAAAATAATTATATTTTTGGCCGTAGCTTGTGACGGCTCATGGAGGTTAGCGTGAAAAATATAAGATACAAAACAAAAATAAACCGCGACCACCATGCAATTTTTTAATTACTATTTGAGCCCAAATGTGGGCATGGAGGTTATTATGGAAGATACACAGTTACAAGAATTTGAAACCAAACAATTTATTGTATTCAGTCTTGGAGATGAGCGATTTGGCATTGATTCACTTAAAATTACAACAATTGATAGGATGAAAACAATAACAAGAGTACCTAAAACGCCTAATTACATTAAGGGAGTAATTAATTTAAGAGGAGATATTATTCCAGTAATGGATTTAAGAGCAAAGTTTAATCTTCCAATAGCTGAAGAAACTGAAGAAACACGTATTATAATTCTTAAGTTAGAAGAGATTTCAATTGGTGTTATAGTTGACCAAGTGCTTCAGACAATTCAGCTTGGAAACGAATCTATAGAAAGCGCAACAAGTTTAATAAATAACCAAGACACTGATTACATATTTGGTATTGGTAAGGTGGATGGTGAAATAGTAACACTCTTAAACTTTGAGAAATTAGTTAAGCTTTGATTAAAAAAAAGATATCGAGGTAGACGCAATGACAATAAGTTTTGATGAGTTAAACAATTTGCAGCTAGATGTTTTGAAAGAAATAGGTAATATTGGTGCTGGAAATGCAGTGACATCTTTGGCCAAAATGATAGATAAAAGAGTTGACATGGCAGTTCCAAAGGCTAGAATTTTAGGCTTTGATAAGGTTAGCCAAATTTTGGGTGGAGAAGAGATATTAGTAGTTGGAATACTGCTAAGTGTAAGCGGAGATATAAATGGATATATAATGTTTATTCTTGATATCAATGCAGCTAGGCAGCTTGTCAATATACTTTTGTGTGATAAAGAAAAAAACAGTATAGAATTTGATGAGCTTGAACTATCTGCTTTGAAAGAGGTCGGGAATATATTAACTGCTTCATATTTATCTGCACTAGCAGGCTTAACTAATCTTAGAATAATGCCATCTGTACCAGAATTGGCTATTGATATGGCAGGTGCCATTTTAAGTGTTCCTGCAATTGAGTTTGGAAAAGTTGGAGATTCAGTGTTATATATTGAAACAGAATTCTGTGAAGGCATTACTAAAGTAATTGGAGACTTTCTTTTAATACCAGATGTTGATTCATATGAGGTATTATTAAAAGCATTGGGAGTTATAGAATAATGAGTTATGATATGATAAAGGTTGGTATGGCTGACTTGAATTCAGCACATCACCCTTGTATGATTACTACACTTGGACTTGGTTCTTGTGTTGGAGTTGCATTGTACGATTCACAAACAAAAATAATTGGTTTGGCACATGTAATGTTGCCTAGTAGTGAGCAGGCAAAAAATAAAAGTAATCCTGCAAAATTTGCAGACACAGCAATTGTAATACTTGCTAATGATATGGTAAGGTTAGGAGCAAAAAGGGAAAACATTGTTGCAAAGCTTGCAGGTGGAGCTCAAATGTTTAATTTTAGCAGTGGATCAGATTTAATGCGTATTGGATATAGAAATGTAATTGCTTGTAAAGAAAAGCTACAAGAATTAAGAATACCAATTATATCTGAAGACACAGGCGGTAATTACGGACGTACAATAGAGCTATATTCCAGTGATGGAAAGCTTATGATTAAGACCATTGGTTTTGGTATTAAACAAATATAATTTTTACTTTGATTTTCACTAATGAAAAGAAAATGTATTCTTTCTTTAGAGTTTACAACGAAAGAGGTAAGAATGGAGACTATAATGAAAATTCCTTTTCTTCTTGCATTGATGGCTTCTCTTATAACGGGATTTATTAGTATAGCAAGCAATTCTAATACCAATCAGACCTGTTTGAGAATGATTATAGCAATGGTGAGTTTTTATTTAGTAGGATTATTAGTTAGTTTCACTTTGAAAAGTATTGTTGAAGAACAAAACAAACAAAAACTTGAAGCTGAAGCTAAGGCTAAAGAAGAGGAAATGTTAGAAAAAGCTAATGCTGAGAAATTAGAACAGGAGGGTCATCTAGGTAATAGTGTAGACCTATTTGCAGATAATGATAATGATAATGGGTTCACTCCACTTGATTTATCACAAGCTGTTAGAACAAAAATAAAAGAGTAGTGCAATAACTTACATATATGGTATTTATTAATTGGGGGATTTACATGAATAGTGTAAATAATAATCAACTTTGGAAACAATACACAGAAACAAAAGACCCAGCTGTAAAGGAACAGCTCATAATTGAATATGCATATTTGATAAAGTATGTAGCAGGTAGGTTAAGTATTTATTTTGGCTCAAATGTTGAATTTGATGATTTAGTTGGATATGGAGCGTTCGGGCTTATAGATGCTATTGAGAAATTCGATATCTCAAAGGGTGTTAAATTTGAAACCTATGCTTCTTTTAGGATAAGGGGCTCTATTATAGATAGTATCCGTGATTTGGATTGGGTACCAAGGTCTTTAAGACAGAAAAATAAAGAATTAGAAAAAGTATATGTCGAGATAGAAAATGAGGTTGGACATTCAGCTACAGACAGAGAAGTTGCTGAAAAAATGGGAATAAGCATGGCAGAATTTTATAAGCTATTGAATGATGTTAACGTTTCTTCAATGATGTCATTAGAAGAATTTATGGAGCAAAACTATGACAGAGGTATAGAAATATTAAACGACAATAATGAGGATAAGCCAGAAACAGCTCTAGAAAACGTTGAAATAAAGGAGCTTCTTATAGACTCAATTGATAAATTGCCGGAAAAAGAAAAGTCAGTTATAACGTTTTACTATTTTGAAGAACTGACATTAAAAGAAATAAGTGCTATAATGAATGTAACAGAGTCTCGAATTTCTCAACTACATACCAAAGCATTACTTCGAATGAGAGGTAAATTACATAGACATAAAATAATTCTTGAATCATAAAGGAGAGACCATCTTATGGCAGATCAAAATGATTTAAAAATTTTAGTTACTGTATCACCAGATGAGTTAAAGGCATTTATAACTCTTTTTAAAGTTGATGAGATTACTTCAATAACCAAAGAAGAGATAATTAGTGCTCTTGAGACTCAAAAAGTTACATTTGGTATTAAGGAAGATGCTATTGAGTATTTTTCTAATAATCCAGTGTATAACGAAGCTATTTGTGTTGCAGAGGGAATAGCAGCTCAGAATGGAAAGAATGGCGCAGTAATATTTCATTTTGATACATCAGTTAATAAGACACCTACTCTATTAGAAGATGGAAGAATTAATTATAGAGAATTAAATCTTATACAATCTGTAAAAGTTGGACAAGTCCTTTGTACACTTGAACCAGCAGTAATGGGGACACAGGGTAAAACTGTAAAAGGTAGGGTTTTGATGGCGGTTAATGGCAGACCTGCTGTCTTGCCAAGAGGTAAGAATGTTGCTGTTTCTGAGGATGGTCAATCTTTATATGCTACAGCTGAGGGAGAGGTTGAGTTTCTAGATCAATCGAAAGTGAGTGTTTACACAAACCATGAAGTTCCAGCAGATGTAGATAATTCTACTGGAAACGTTAACTTTGTAGGTAATGTCATAGTCAAAGGAAATATATTATCTGGGTTTAAGGTTGAAGCCGGTGGTAACGTAGAGGTTTATGGTGTCGTAGAAGGAGCCACAATTAAGGCTGGTGGTAATATAATCCTTAGAAGAGGAATGCAGGGCATGGGTAAGGGTACACTTATTGCAGGTGGAGATATTGTTGCAAGATATATTGAATACTGCAATGTTGAGGCTAAGAATAATATACAGTCTGAAGCTGTATTACATAGTAATGTAAAATGTGGCAATAAACTGGAGTTAACAGGAAGAAAGGGTTTACTAGTTGGGGGCACCTGTAAGGTTGGGAAAATTATTATTGCAAAGGTAATAGGCTCCCATATGGCAACAGTAACTGAACTTGAGGTGGGAGTAGATCCAACAATCCGAGAACGGTATAAAAAGCTAAAAGAAGATTTTGTTTCAATGGAAAGTGATATTAAAAAATCTGATCAGGCAATAACTATTTTAAGAAAGTTAGAGGGTATGGGAACACTTACACCAGAGAAACATGAAATCATGACTAAGAGTGTTCGTACCAAGATACATTTATCAACAAGTTTAGAAGAGGTTAAGAGGGAAATTGCTGTTTTAGAGGAACAACTTCAACAAGAGGGCAATGGGAAGATCCGAGCATTGAATCAAATTTATCCTGGGGTTAAGGTCTCTATTGGTACATGCATAATGTACGTTAAGGAGCAGCTTCAGTATTGTACTCTATATAAGGATGGAGCAGATATACGTGTTGGTGCTATAGATAAATAAAGAACAAATTTTTATTTAATATAGGAGGCGATTATATGTCGGTAAAACCTATGGACTTTCAAGTTATGTTTCCAAAGACATCTGAATTATCAAAAACATATAGTGATGAGGCCAACAAAGGTCAAGCAATAACTCAGCAGCAGGCGGAAACTAATCGTGAGAGAATAGACAGCAGTATGAAGCAGGTCTTAGCAAGAGAAAACGTCCAAGGTGGACGAGTTAATGAAAAACAAGAGAAAGATAATTCTAAGCAAAATGATAAAAAAAAGAAGCAAAAGAATATTAGAAGTACTCCGACCATTGATATAAAGATATAACAGCTTGAGGTGAATATGGAAGCATTCTATGTATGTATAATATTTTTGGGAGTTTTATTAGTAATTGTGGCTCTGTTTTTTATTGCAATGGACAGGGTTAATGGTAAAGACTTTTTTAAAGAGTTTGATAGAAAAAAGGATGAAATGTTTAACATGATTCAGGATTCAGAAGAAATGGTACATGAATTAAACAGAATGTCTGACTATGTAGTTGCTGTTATTTCTGAGAAAAATAAAGAGTTCTTAAGCAATAGTATTAATAATAGTCAAGAGTCATCAATAAAAGAAATAGAGACCAATAATAAAGAGTCGGAAGCATCAGTGGATCAGGAGGATATAGAATTATTTAATTCTGACCAGATCTCAGAATACATAATAAATAAGGAACAAAAGCCAGAAGAATTGGTAAATGAGAAACAGATGCTACCAATAGAATTTGAAAGTCAGGTTCAAGAAGAACTAGCTTCAGAAAAGGATGAGAATATAGTTCAAACCACAAAAGCTGAGGAGTCTGAATCTCAAATAGGAGAGATTAATACTCATAGAAGGATTAATACGCAGTTTACATATAATTCCCCTTTATATCAAAGAGACTCTACAGGTACAGGATCAAAACTCTCCTTGAATAGCAGTAGAAAGGAAGTTTTGCAGTTAATTGAACAGGGGCTTAGCAATGATGAAATAGCTGACAAATTGAAAATTGGTAAGGGTGAGATTGGACTTATTAGAGGTTTAATTAATAGATAGTTTGGAATTTAATTTATAGGAGTAGTTAAATGAGAAAAGTGCACGAAAAAAGTGTTATATTAGGTATTGGAATAGGGATGATTATTACAGCAATTGCTGGGATGATTTTTTCTGCAGGAACGACAAAAGAACTTAGCAAACAAGAGATAATTAGTATAGCTAAATCAAAATATGGTTTAGTTGAAAAAATTCCATTTTTAAATTATAATAGCGAAGCTTCTGAAGTAAGTTCCTCTAGTGATAGTAATACAACTAAGAGTACCGACAGTAATGCAGACTGAAGCTACGTTAGTTTTAATACTAGCACAATTTTGGTAAGACTTACTCATCAACAATAAACTAATAGAAAAGATAAAAATAAAGCACTATTGCTAAATATAAGCAATAGTGCTTTATTTTAAAATGAATTTTTTCTAATAAACTCAGATTTAATTGCCTTAAAACCTATGGGTGTAAAAATCAGAAAGCATACTATCTCGGCAACAGGGTAGCAAAACCAAACGCCATTTAATCCAAAGATTTTACCGAAAATAAAAGCACAAGGTAGTATTATTACTAATTGCCTAAGTAAAGACATAGTAAGGGATTTAAATCCATGACCAATTGCTTGGAACATGGTAGAAACAACTATTCCAAAGGCCGCAAAAATAAAGCAGAGACTTATAACTCTAAGTGCGTAAACTCCCATTTCGGAATTTTGTCCAAATACTGAAAGTAGTTTGTCTGGGAAAACTTGAAAAATAAACAATCCAATTAGCATAATGATAGATGAAACTATTAGGGATAATTTAAAGGTTTGGTAGAATCGCTTCTTTTTATTAGCACCAAAATTGTATCCCATAATTGGCATTGCTCCTTGAGTTAAACCAAATACCGGCATAAATATAAAGGATTGAAGTCTGAAGTATATGCCCAATACCGATATTGCTCCTTGTGAAAATGACATTAGTATAAAATTCAAATAAGTGGTTGTTAAGGAACCAATCGCATTAATAACTATTGTAGGGGCACCAACCTTATATATTGAAATAATATTCTCTTTTTTGACCTTAAGACCTCGCAAAGAAAAATGTACGTCATGATTTTTAAAATTAATCAAAACAATTACATATACCATTGCAGTTATCTGACTAATGACAGTTGCAACAGCAGAACCGGCTATACCAAGCCTTGGAAAACCAAATAAACCAAAAATCAGAATAGGGTTCAAAATTATATTAAGTACAGCTCCAATTAACTGTGAAATCATTGGAATTAACATGTTTCCAGTAGCTTGTAAAGTTTTTGAGCAAAGAACCTCGATAAACATTCCTGCAGAACCAACAGTTACAATTGTTAAATAAGTAGTACCTAAAGAAATAACTTCTGGATTGTTTGAAAACATTCTTATAAAGGGACCCGAAAAAACTAAACCTACTAAAACAAATATTATTGCATTTATGATAGCCAGAAATAAACCTGTCTGAGTTATAATAGTTGCTTGGTCACTTTTTCCTTCTCCTAGTTTTCTGGCAACAAGTGAGTTGGTTCCAATTCCCACACCAATTGCAAAAGCGAATACCAGCAGCTGCATTGGAAATGCAATAGATATTGCTTCAAAGGCCTCTTTACTAAGTTTTGATACAAAATAGCTGTCTACAATATTATATAATGATTGTACTAGCATAGATAACATTGCAGGGGCCGACATGGTTGCAAGCAGCCTCCCAACAGGCATTACACCCATTTTTTCCGAATTTAAAATTTCTCTTTCCATTAATTCCTCCACAACAAAGAACGACGACAAATATATAATTAATAAGAATAACTTATGCAAAAGTATTAAACCATTGCTTCTGTTTTTCAAACAATTGATTTTAACAAACGTATAAGCTTATGTCAAATTTACTATTTAGGGTTTTTAGCTCCTTTTAACTTGTTTTAAAGCCTTTAAGCTATATATTTAAATATTCATTAAAAATGTAGTTTTTTTTGTGTGTTTTAGGATATTTCAATATATGTTTTCAACTTTTGATACTATTCAGCCTCTTAAAATAGATTGTTAACTCAGTCTATGGGTGTTCAAATTTATCAATGGTTTGTTGCCGAAATAATTGCTAGAATTAGTAATGGCTCATCTCAGTGTTTTTGCCGTCGCACACATTCACCATCCATGGTTCATAGTGT
>JAEZOA010000020.1 GCA_023441625.1 Bacillota bacterium | reverse complement strand
GATGCGGCTTTTCCGGTTTTATCCCCAGTCACATAGCTCATGTACTCAGTCAGACTAGTAAAATTCATGCTTGTCAGTGTATGTCCGAGCCTTCCCTCGATCAAGGTCTTTTTTTCATCCTTGAAATAGATACCATAATTGGTTTTTATATAATCGGCAAATTGTCTGAATTCCTGTTCACTTATAGCTTTCACAAACTGCACCTCCGCCTCACAAGGGAAATGTTTTCATATTAAGTCACGGAGCTAAAAAACTCGACCTCATCGGCTGTCAGTATTTTCTGACAGTCAAGAAGCAGTTTAACGTTCCCATCAGCCTTGCATACACCCTTGATGTATTTGATCCCACCTTTATTGATATCCGGAGGAGACGCTATGTCCTCATCAGCTATTGCGATTACCTCTGAAACACTGTCTACAATCAGTCCGGTTGAAATATCATTTGTATCAAGGACGATAATGCAGGTTCTTTGGTCATATTCTCTGACTGCTTTTTTGAAACGCAGCCTGGCATCCATGACAGGAATGATTTTACCCCGGAGATTGGTGATTCCTTTTACATACTGCGGCATCTCAGGGACTACCGTAATAGGCTGAATACTAATAATTTCGGTAATGTAACGAATCTCAATTCCATATAGCTCGTTTCCAATGGAAAAGATAAGATACTTACCTTTCATCGTATCTTCTTCTTGTTCCGTAAAGTCGAGTAAGCCAGTCTGTGCCATTTTTTACAGCCTCCTTTTGCGTTTATATTTTATATAACATTTTTATGATTCCATGCTAATCAGTTCACCGATATTAAGAATCAAGCTGATGCTACCATCCCCCAGGAGCGTACAGCCTGCTAGTCCTTCCACTTTTCGTATGTTTTTCATGTAGGAAGGAAGGGCTTTGACGACTAGCTGCTGTTGTCCTAAAAGTTCGTCGGCGAAAAGACAGATACTCTTGTCATCCTGCTCAATCATGAGCATAATACCTTTGGTCAGGTCGGTGATTTCCGTTTCAACTGCAAATGTTTTATGGATGCGGATGATAGGATAGCACTCTCCTCGAACCATAATCATCTCATTGCCGTTAGTGTCCTTAATAATATCTTTTTCCTCAACTTGAAAGGTTACCTTAATGGATGTTGTGGGGAGTGTATACTTGGCGCCGCCTACCCGGATGTTCATTCCATCTATGATTGCCAGTGTAAGGGGTATTTTCAGTGTTGTTACCGTTCCCAAGCCTTCGATGCTGTCTATTGATACCGAACCGCCCACTGCTTCCAGGTTCTTTACTACTACGTCCATTCCAACACCCCGACCGGAGAATTCCGTCACGTTGTCGTTAGTGGAGAATCCGGGCAGGAAAATCAGGTTATAAATTTCCTTGTCCGTCATCTCATTTTCCGGTTTGCTCAGTAAACCATTCTCCCTGGCTTTTTTTAGGATTTTTTCCTTGTTAAGGCCCTTACCGTCATCATGGACAGAAATAAGAACATCGCTTCCGGCATTTTTTGCTTCCAGTATTACCTGTCCTGATTTTTGCTTGCCAGTGTTCGTTCTTTCGGTAGGAGCTTCGATTCCATGATCAACGGCATTACGGACAAGATGCATTAGCGGATCGGAAATGTGCTCAATAATATTCTTATCAACCTCAGTGTTTTCTCCGATTAACATCAGTCCTACTTCTTTATTGAGCTTCCGGCTCATATCCCGCACAATACGATGCATTTTTTGGAAGGTCACAGCCAAGGGAACCATTCGTATGGACATAACCATGTCCTGCATTTCGCTTGTAATTTTTTGAAGCTGACGGGCGGCTTTATAGAAGCTATTCAACTTAAGCGCCTGCAGTTCAGGGTTTTGCGTGACCATTGCTTCGGCGATTACCATTTCTCCCATCAAATCCATAATCTTATCCAGCTTCATAACATCAACGCTGATAATACTCTGATGCGAACTTCTGTTTTCAACTTGTCCTAGATCCTCAGCCTGCAGCTTGGCTATTTTGAGGGGAGATTCCTGAATGGCAGTTTCTTGATCCACGAAATCCTGATGGGATGTCTGGCTGTCCAGAAGCTCAGTGACCTCAAGATTTCGGATAAAGGCGCTACTCGTAAAAAAATTGTATAATTCCTTCATGCTTGCATCGCTTTTGAGCGTTATTCTGAATCCTTGTTCCCGTATAATCTTCACACTGTCAGGATTTTCGATGATATCCTCTGGAAAGTAGTTGAAATCCGCCACAATATCTTTTAAATTATGGACGATAGTAAAAGCCCGGATATTCTCCATTTCGCAGCCATCTTCAAAATAAATAACCGCTTCGTAACATTTTTGTTCTGTTTCTTTTTTTTCGAAAGCCGAGTAATATTGCTGCTCCACTTCTTTTTCCGTTTTCTTAGAAGTATCAGTGCTTTTCCCCTTAATGGAGGACAGAAATTCCTTGATGTTTTCAATTAGATCTGTTGCATCTCCATCGAGGCTATCGGAATTTTTGACCTTCTCCATCTCCAGCTTAATAAAATCGACGCCCTCCAAAACCAAATCAGAAAGGAGCGCACAGTCCATGTTTTCAGGTTTTTCTTCTCGTATAAAGTAGAAGAGATCCTCTATTGCATGAGAAAGCGATGAAATATTGTTATACATCATCATGGCGGAAGAGCCCTTGATCGTATGCATGACCCTGAATATTTCGTTAACTGCCTGCGGCGTAAAATATCCTGCTTTTTCACTGGTTAGTATCGCCGCTTCGAGTTGCTCTATATTTTGAGTGGTTTCATATATAAATACATCCAGCATGGAATTGCTTGAAAAATCGTCCAATCCGTTACCTCCTTCAAACCCGTTAGGCTTCTTTGCTTCTGTAAAGAATATCTTCGATGACTATCAAATTTTTAGAAAAATCGGCTGCACTCCCACAAGGAAACATACCCCAGCAGGAATGCAATCGATTCATTATTCGCGGGTTCTATATGGTATTGTTTATTTCGAAATGCTTAACACCGCAACCCTAATATTTTCCAAGAGACGCCGCGACCTCCAACAAAGCCGGACCCTCATTTACAGGTTCTCTTAAAGGAGCAATAGACGCAAAGCTGTTCTTCTCATATCCATTATTTAGCTTGAACTTGCTAACTTCCTTATGCAATGTGGTAGCCTGGGCAGACATTTCTTCACTGGTCGCCGAGTTTTCCTCTGCAGTGGCGGCATTTGTCTGCACAACAGCGGATACCTGATTAAGCCCCTGCTTAATTTGTTCTATAGCCGCTGCTTGTTCTGCAGATGCATCATCAATTTTAATAATATTTTCAACTACCAATTTAGTTTTTTCTCGCACATCCGACAGAACCTGTGCTGTCTGTGTCGTTAATTGCGTTCCTATAGACACAGTAGAGACAGAGGCTTGGATCAAATCAGCCGTTTGCGTTGCTGCTTCTGCTGATTTAGCGGCGAGATTTCGCACTTCGTCAGCCACAACCGCAAATCCTTTTCCGGCACTACCAGCACGGGCGGCTTCAATAGCGGCATTCAAAGCGAGCATATTGGTCTGAAAAGCGATATCTTCAATAACCTTAGTAATATTTGCAATCTGGCTGGACGTGGAATTGATCTCCGTCATAGCTTCCGTAAGCTGCCTCATGTGTTCATTTCCGGTTTCAACACCTGTACCGGCCTGTTCTACATATTGTGTTGCTACCCTAACGTTTTCAGAATTTGCCGCAGCCTGCTCAGCAACCTTGGTTACAGTAACGCTTAATTCTTCCACAGAGGAAGCCTGTTCAGTTGATCCTGTTGCAAGAGCCTGAGCTCCGCTTGACACTTGTGAAGCTCCTATGTTGACCTGCTCTGCTGCCGTGTTGATAGTTTGCAGAGTATGATTTAAAGAGGAAGCCGTATCTTCTATTGACTTCTTGATGACCGCGAAGTCACCAAGATAATCCATATTCATATTGATTTGCATATCCCCCTTGGCCATCAGCTTGAGTTTTTCCGAGATATCACGCAAATAGGAAATGATAAACGCATTGGTCTTTCGGATGCTCTGAGCCATTTTACCCATCTCATCCTTGCTTTCATAATTAATTTTCACCTGCATATTGCCCTTTGACATCTCTTCATAAACATTTACAATCTCTTTGATTGGAGTAAGAATAGCTTTTCTGATAACGAATGTCAGGATGAGTGTCAATACTACCGATAATGCTACCGATGCAATAAGTAAAATCCATGACGATGTCATAAGTCTAGTGACAGCTGCATTTTGACTATCAGCCCGTTGTAGCGCCACCTCTTCGAGCCCGGATAGAATTTCAGTAACTTGGTCTACAACAGGTTCATATTCCTCTAGATATATTTTAAATGCCTGTGCATCACTCTCTTCGGTCTGCTTGGCCTGCAGGTCAGTAATCTGGGTTCTCGCCGCCGACGCTTCTTTGAAAATTGTATTGATTTTTTCAATTTCAGAATTCAAATCATCATTTCTTTGAACTCCAATAAATGCATCTTTTTCTGTAACAAAATCCGAACCCCATTTATTGGCTTCATCCAGGTTGGCATTTGTAGATTCCTGATCCTCTGATAGGATAGCATCTAACAGATGCTGACTTGCCGCGCGCATATCAACTTGCATTTTATACATATGCTGCAAACCTGGTACGGTATGTTCCGCATACAGTTGTGTCTGCTCGCTTATTCTGCTGATGCTAATCACAGACACTATCGCAGTTATAATCATAAGTACTAAAATGCTTCCGAAACCTAAAATAAGCTTTCTACTGATGGATAAGTTTCTCATAAAGTTTTTCTTACCTCCAAATTTTTTTATTTTTGTATTTCTGTTACGCTTTCCAATACATAATTTGTGAATATTACGGTGATTGCCCGGTAGCATAAATCATTCTGGATTCATATGTGTTGCGCTTGACCGGTCAACAAGTACAAGATCCATGAACTCCTTTGCGGCAATTTTCACAGGCACCTTACCTTTCTTGCTGAAAATCAGATGAAGCCCATCGGTGTGTACACTTGTAAACATTTCCTCATCACGGAGTTTTCCAAAGCGTACAGTGTTTAAACGGGAACGAAAATCAAAAAGAATATTCGATCCAGTTACCATCTCAACTTCCAGCTGATATTCCGGCAGGGCTTTCACGCTTTTAAAATAGCCTTCTTCTGACTGCGCTATATAATCAACAATTGTAGAAGAATGCTCGTTATTTTTCATACGAACTTTCTTCGTATCTTTCATTTCTTTATTTGAACCAAATCTCAAATGAATCACCTCCATTACAAAGCATCAGGCTATAGAACTGAGCGTTTCTTCTTTATCATCTGACAAAAGTTTTTCACAATCGATCAGCAGCTTTATACTGCCGCCTGTTTTGCCGATGCCCTTTATGTATTTGTTTTTCTCCTTTCTCATCTCCGGCGGGAGTTCTATATCCTTTTCATCTATAGTCAGCACCTCGGCAACACTGTCTACAATAAGTCCGATGGATATATTATTGGTTTCAATCACAATGATGCAGGTTCTGTCATCGTATTCCCGCAAAGCTTTCTTAAAGCGACACCGGGCATCCATAACGGGAATAAGCTTTCCACGGAGGTTCGTGATACCGCGAATATATTCGGGCATTTCCGGAACCTCGGTAATTGGCTGGATTCCGATGATTTCAGTGATATACCGGATTTCCATCCCATATGACTCTTTGCCCATCGAAAAAATAAGGTATTTCCCTTTGAGCGTATCTTCTTCCTGCTCTGTAGTACTTAACACATTAATTTGTGCCATAGCATAATCTTCCTTTACATTTATTTAGGAGATCAGGTTTCTTAATAAAAGTCGTTTTCACAAAAAAAGAACAACCTGTCGTTCTTTAAGAATACAGCAGGTTGCTCTTTATTTCATACGAGCTTTTTTCGTATTTTGGTATTTTGACTTGTTAAAAATCCATATTATATAGTTCGGATTTTGAATGAATAGCCAACTTACTATATGCATTATATAAGATGGTTCTCACCGTTGCTTTAGATATGTACAGCTTCTCGGCTATTTCATTATGACTCAAGCGGGCCTTGGCAAGAATGGCAACTTCTCTTTCTCTTGGGGTTAAAGGTGATTTCACTTGATTGAGTGCATTTAAAATTGTAATTCGACCTTTATGGTATCTATTAAAAAGCGTCATGATATTATCAATGTCCTCTTTCCATCCTGGTATTCTCTCTACGACTTTTGAGAATAGAACAGGATTTTCTGCTTCATGAGATACAGAAAAATCGCGGTGTACTATGGGGCAAATGTGCACTTTAGAAAGGATATCGCCCATATATATAAATTGAGCAAATGGCATATAGATTTTGTCTGGAAGCGCTAAAACGAATGCTTCTTCTAAACTCTCCAGTGCTTCACGTTCACGGCCGTTTGTGTAATATACCCTTGCTTTGAATATGTAGCTATAAACCTGTGGAAATATATAATTCATTTCTTTAGCCATGCTAATTTCATTATCAGACAAACCTAATAACTCGGCATGACGTTTTTCTCTAACTAAGAGATGTGAATAAAGAATATTGACATATGGGACCGCCCGGGCATACACTTTTTTACTTATACTTTCTGTATCGCATAACCATTTGGCAACCATTTCAGTTGTGTCCAGTGCTACACTTATAACCGATAAGCATATGTCAACCATGCGCAGTATATATAGGCTGGAGCTTTCTTTTGCATAGCCCTTAATATTCTCTAATGCGGTAAAAAAGCCATCCACATCTCCACGTTGGATTGCTATCCGGGCAAGAACCTGCTCAGCGCACAGACAAATACAAATTTCTTGTTTGCTACGTGCTAGGTATAGCGCTTTATGACATAATATCTCGGCCTGTACATCGTCACCTCTCATGAGCATCATTTCTGCATGTAAAGCGCTGTCTGCCCCAACTCCCTGACTATGGGTAAGCTTATAATGACAAGGTAAATGTATTTGCATATCCGTAAGTGCTTCATCCAATCTTCCAGTCTCACGCCAAACCATGCTTAGAACAGAGGTTCCACCAAGTGTAAATGGTATCTCGTTCAACCTGAACCTGCTGGATTTACCTAATAACTCATAGGCTGCTTTCTGTACCTCACTTACATTCTTAATATCGTTATATATGGTAAACGACGTCAGGAGCAAGAATTCACCCTTAAGCAGCCGAAGCTCATCTTTACTAAGCCCTGTCGGATTATTTTTTAAGACTAAGTCAACAAGGCGGCATAATTTATGATAGGATTCATATTTTCCATCCATCCACAATAAGTACGAAAACAAGAGCAATACAAAGGGGTATTTGCACATTGTCTCTTCTGGGCATTCATTGATAACTTCCATAAGAAACTCAATTATATTATCTTCTCTTTTATTAATGAGATATGTGCCACTAAACGGTATGGACAATATAGCATCAAAATCTCTGACTTCGAAAAAGAATCGTGCAGCAGTGAAGAACTCTAACTCGTCTATACAGCATTGTCCTGCAGTACGCAAAGCACGTTTTTGAAACGACTCTGGCTGATATTGATAAAATTGATTTCTTAAATAGTTCTGCAATATACTGTGCATTACATAGATTCTTTCTCTTGGAAAGTATCTTATGAAATCATTGTATTTGAGCAAATCCTTGATATGGTCAGGAAGTGTTTCTTCCCCTAACATGATTGAAGCCTGCCGGGCTGTGAAGCTGTCCATGATAGATAATGAAACCAGACATTTTTTTTGTTCAGGTGTAAGTCGATTCCAGATAGCAATCTCTACTAAATGATCAATGTCGGCTGTATAGTCAACAGTGCCAGTCTGTTTAAAATTAGATATCTGTAGCCTAAGGGCGGCTATCCATCCCTCAGTGCTTGCGTAGACACTGTTCAGTTCATCGTCATTAAGGCGGATGCCCTCCATTTTAAATAAATTGGCAGTACTATCCTTATCGAAGAAAAAAACTGACGATTCGATAGTATGAATAAAAGTATTATGAAACGTAATTTGTGCTTTTACTACAAGATGCTGGGTGATAAATATCATATGTAAGTGAGAGCTTCCGTGCATAGAAAAAATACTCATCAGTTCCTGTAGAATATTGCTTTTAGGAAGCTGAAAATTATCGACAACTATATACGTTTCTTTTAAACAGCTGAAATCCTTGAAGCACGCTGATATATACATCAGTGTCTCCATTGTAGGAAATCCCAGCTTTTTCAGATTTTTCGACATCTCATTATTTACGTTGGAAAACAAGTCGCATATACCCGCCCAAGCTACTGAAGGATTATCGCTCAGACAGGTATACCAGTATTGTCTTGCACCTTCCGTAAGAGCTTCGTTCAAATATTCTCTTACTGCTGTTGTTTTCCCAAATCCAGATGGTGCTTCCACAATAGTCAAAGGAAAATACAATATTTGGGCAAGCTGGCTTTTAAGCTTGTCCGATAAATATATTTTTTGCTGGTAATATTTACTTTGCATATTTTCCTCCAATCTTGATTAAGGGAAATAAACATTTTGCCATAATCTGACAGTTATTTTTTTCTAAAACTAATTCTACACGAATGAATATAGTTCTGCAAGGACTATTTACTAAATAATTTGGTTGCTTCTATTTATTAAGTAAATATCCTAAAACAAAAAAAGACTGGCAGTAACCAATCTTTTTTTAAGCCAAGGAGCAACCACCTGGCATAGATATTAATTAATAAAAATATCTCAATCTAGAATTGAAAATGCTACTTTTCAATTTAAAATTGAGGTCTATATATAACGTAAATATGTAGAAACCTCAATAAGAGTTGAAGGTTATCTCTCAACCCTCTATTTGAGGCTAAATTTCGCTTATTTCTTGAATCAGCGTATCCAATACTCTCAGTATTTTCTTCTGATGAGTTTCAGGCAGTGCAGATAATTTGTTGGACAACATAGACGAAACGATTTCATTCGATACCGACAAAACATCAGTCAAGACAAAATTGGCATCGACTTTGAGTATATTCAATATCTCTACAAGGGTTTCCAGTTTTGGCGTTTTAATTCCCCTCTCAATAACACTTATGTGGGAAGCGCTGAGAGCAACTTTCTCAGCTAATTGTTCTTGAGTTAATCCTTTGGCTTCTCTGGCTTGTTTAATTCGTTGTCCTACGGCTCTCATATCCATCAATGCACCTCCTATTAGAACCAATTTCTTTCTTTTAGTATAAGTAAGCTACAAAGTTACTAACAGAAGCTATAAGAACTACATTCGCTCTAATAGATTTAATTATATTGTTACTCTTTTTCTGCTGATATATACTCTTAAAGTGAGAAATTTGCCTTGACGGTTCACAATGGACCCTTCCATGGTTCATATAAAAGTCAGACATTCCCATAGGGGGGAGGTCATTTTTTTGTTAAGTAATTTGAATAACCGCACGGTGGGGAGACTCTGATGAATGCTTCAATAACCAACTTATCCAATCATCTTTTAAGAGAACCTCCTACGAGCACAAAAAGTAGTAAACCCAAATATTTGATTACTTTTCTCATTTATACTAGGCGCGGATATACTCGGTGCTTAAATGCATAAGACATTATACCATATATTT
>JAEZOA010000120.1 GCA_023441625.1 Bacillota bacterium | reverse complement strand
AATGAAATTAACATGACCATGAATTTTACTTGCATCCTGATTTCCCAGCAAACGATAAAATGGATACTCAAAATTGTTCTGAATGATTGGACAATGATATGCATTGCTAAGCTTGTTCCACATTGCAGCCAAATGCTCATATTGCTGTTTTAGGAGTTCATCTACCTCGTCAATACCGTCAGAAGGTTCTGGAAAGGTTGTAATATTACGATATGAAGTATGAATATATATAACATCCGGCTTAAATGCTTTCAGTTTCTCATTATCAAACATTGCATCTTGCCAATACTGACCATATTCTGATTCGTAAAATACTGGCTTAATCCCCTGATTCAATAAAAACAATTCCAGCATATCTTTTATATCACTGGTTGTAGAACCTCCAAGAACTACAACATGCTTTTTTAAGAGATTTGGCTGTTCCAGTAATTCTCTTCGAATTGATTTTCTCTTACGCATGATTTTCTGGCTATCAAATGGATATTCCAATAATTTGTTCATCTCATCATCTTCCTATATATATTTTAAAATAGTGTACTAATTGAAAAAAGCTTATGGAAAAAAAGGTATACTTTTTAAGTCATAATTCTGCAATATAATTTAACATATATGAAGAGAAAAATCCACAAAAATTATACTTGAAACATTTATATTTTTTACACGTCTATAATATTATTGTGGGATACTTAAAAATAGGGGGACTATATTATGTGCAAAAAACTAATTATATGGCTTTTTATAATTACTATGACCATTTCACTTATAGGTTGTGGTGCCTCAAAAAGTGATAGTGCAGTACACGAACAGGGGTCATCTATGGCTCTTGCAGACCAGAAGGTTTCAGTTAAGTATAGCAAATCCTTAGACAGAGATGCAGAGAAGGCTGAAAACTATGAGATAAACACTACCGTAGCTAGTACGGCATCAAGTGGTGAAGCTGAAATTGCTGCTAAAAATGACCAAAGTATAACAAGTAATGCAAATATAAGTCAGAAGATTATTTTTACTGGCCTAGTTAATCTTGAAACTCTTAATTTCGATAAAACTAAGACAGAACTGTGTGATTATATAACCTCAATAGGTGGCTTTACTCAAAATTCTTCAATCCATGGTAGTGGAATAATGTATAAAGGGCTTAAAAGTGCAGAATATGTATTCCGAGTACCAAAGGCAAAGTATAATCAAGCTTTTATTGATATGAGCAAATTTGGTACAGTGGTATTAGAGCAATCAAGTGGGGAGGATGTAACTGACCAATACTTTGATACAGAGTCACGTCTTAAGTCGTTAAAAATCCAACAGGAGCGTTTGCAAGCCCTTTTACAGAAGGCTGACAAGATGGAGGATATAATAAAAATAGAAAAGGAACTTCAAACAACCTTATATGAAATTGAGAATTATACAGGAACACTTAAAAAGTGGGATTCACTTGTAGAATACTCAACGCTAAATGTAAATATTACTGAGGTTCAAGAAATAAAGCCTGTGAAACCTGAGGAAAAGGATGGATTGCTCTCACGTATAGCATTTGGCTTTAAAAGCAGTGCTAAAGGTCTCTGGGAATTTTTGCAGGATTCAATAGTATTTGTAGCAGCAGCCTTGCCTGTAATAATACCATTGGGGTTGATTAGCTATTTGGTATATAGATTAGTTAAGAGAAAAATCAAAAAAACAAAGGTGGATGAAAAATAAAAATATTTTAAAGGAGCATATCAAACTACTAAAAGGTAGCTAGCGATGCTCCTTTCTTCTTCTCTATTTATATAAGTTTTATCATCCTCTGAATATCGTCAGAAATCATTGAACATTTCGATTTTTCTATAAGAATGTTTCCTCCAGTCATAATATAAGAAGGAAAAACACGTAGGTTACCATGATAGAATTTATTGTCACGTATTTTATATGTTGAATCTGATGGAATACAATTTCTTTTTGTGTTTTTTTTAGAAATCATGTTGAATGCTTTCTTCGCAACATCTCCCATCAACATAACCACCTTCAAATTTGAAAACATATTAATTTCTTCTTCTAATATGGGTAAATGCTCAATAATTTTTTCTACAGCAACGTTGTAACCATTTTTTGGAGATTTGACAGCAGTTGTGATATATATTCCTAGATTTAAAATATCATTAATGCCATTTACATTAACGCTTGCATTATGAAATAGCTCAAGGGTTGTCTTCATATAATTTGAACTTGTATCTTTACTATAAAAAAAATCTTTTGGATTTTCTGGTGGAACTTCATTTATCATAATCACTTTAATTTTATCGGTATCTATTAGCGTATCTGGAAGCTGAATATTATCAATTGATATTTTGTTTCCTTGAGTAAATTTTAATAAGTATTCTTCAACATTTATATTCATGTAAATACCTTCCTCTGCGTTTTGTTATTATTATATTATAAGAACTTGACAACGTCATGTCATATTTAAAGTATAATTATGCTATTGTATAATAGGTTAATCAAAAAAATAGCACAAAATGTCCTGTATGCATTTCCATATGTAGGTATAATTAAATCATCGTTGCAACGAGGAGTGTTAAGAGTGAGTTACATTGAATATTTACAAAAATCTATTGATTTTATTGAAGAGAATGTCAAACATAAAGTTACAATCGAAGAATGCGCTAATGCAGCAGGATTCTCAAAGTATCATTATTATCGCCTATTTGGAATATATTTTGGGATTTCTGTAATGGACTATGTTAGAAAAAGAAAACTAGCATATGCAATGTATGATGTATGTCGAGGCAAACGTATTCTTGACGTGGCTCTTGATTTCAACTACAGTTCAGAGCGTTCTTTTAGTAGGGCATTTCAACAGGAGTTTGGCAGTAATCCAAGTAAATTTAGGGGTGTAAACTATTCTATTCCGAATAAGCTCGCTCTGAATGAATTTAATATTAACAAATATGGAGGTAAGCAAATGGATAATATTTTCAGTGATGTAAGGGTTGAGAGCCTTGAAACAATGTTTGTAGCAAGTGCAAAGGTCGTGAGTTCAAATCCTGAGGAAGAAGTTATTGCATTTCTAACTGAATGGATTAAGGAAAATGGTATTGTCTCTCAAGCAAGAACCTTTGGTTTTGATATACCTGTAAGCGAGGAAGATAAGAATAAAGGACTAAGAGGCTATGAGTACTGGGTAAATGTAAGCGAAAACACCCCTGTCAATAAAGGAGTGGTTTTAAAGAAAGTCGAAGGATGCAAGTATGCCGTGCTGCGTATTACAAATCCCTTTTCAAACCCTTTTGACACCATTCCTAACGGATGGAAAAGACTGGTGGAATGGGTAGATAGCAAAGGATATAAAGCACCCTGTGACAAGGAACGGTATTGGCTTGAAGAAGTTATAGAAATTGATAATGTAACTTATATGGATATCTACTTCCCTATTAATTAAAGTGTCCAATAGTAGTAAAAATAATCCTTTAAAGCTTGTTGTACCATATAATATGGTATTACAGGCTTTTTTGCGATTACACAAAGCTTTTCTGAAATTTTGATATGTAAAAATAATGTCAGTACCTGCGCCCCGCAGCACCAAAATCAAAAAACCCCTTCAAATCCTAAATTTGAAGGGGTTTGGTGACCCATCGCAGATTCGAACTGCGGACACCTTGATTAAAAGTCAAGTGCTCTGCCAACTGAGCTAATGGGTCAAATGGCTGGGATGGCTGGACTCGAACCAACGAAATGCCAGAATCAAAATCTGGTGCCTTACCAGCTTGGCGACATCCCAACGACAAGCGCAAGACTTATTATAAATAGGTTTACGCTTTTTGTCAAGCATTTAAAGATTATTTTTAAAAATTTTATATCTGAGCTTTACTAGTCATTTGATTTAGAATACTTTGACACCTTTAAATAAACTATTTCTTAATTTTAAAATCTTGAGTTGCTATGTCAATTAGCTTCAAATCTTTATTTCTTTCTTCTGCCATTTTAATGGACCATTCGTTTTCGAATAGGATAGAGTTCCTACCAAGATTATCTTCTACAATAATAGTTGTACTAGGTAAGTTGAGCTTCCTCGGGTCTAAATTCTGATTTTCTATCCACCTAGCATGTTTATATTGAAGGTTTTGAACACGAAGGGTAACACCATACTCATTTTTTAATCTGAATTCCAAGACTTCGAACTGAAGTGCACCAACAACGCCAACAATTAATGCCTCAATACCTATGTCAATCTGCTTGAAAACCTGAATGGCTCCTTCTTCAGAAAGCTGTTCTATTCCTTTCATAAACTGCTTTCTTTTCATTGTGTCAGCAGCTGTAATTCTTGCAAAGAATTCAGCAGGGAATATTGGAATACCTTCAAACTTAACGTTTCCATTACCCTCATATAAGGTATCTCCAAGTTTAAATATGCCGGGGTCAAATAAACCAATTATATCTCCAGCATAGGCCTCCTCGACAATAGTACGTTCTTGAGCCATAAATTGCTGTGGCTGTGCGAGACGGACTTCTTTCCCTGTATTCACATGCTTTACAGACATACCCTTTGTGAACTTTCCAGAGCAAATTCTCAAAAATGCTAATCTGTCTCTATGGGTAGGGTTCATATTGGCCTGTATTTTAAATATGAAGCCTGAGAACTTGTCACCCTCAGCATCAATTTCGCCCTCTGTTGTTTCTTTAACACCTGGAGAAGGTGCGAGCTCAAGAAAGTCTTCTAAAAATGCCTGTACTCCGAAATTTGTCATAGCACTACCAAAGAACATAGGGGTAAGCTCGCCATTTCGGATTTTCTTTCGATCAAACTCATCTCCTGCCATATCTAATAGTTCTATATCTTCACAAAGCTTATCATGATAATGACTGCCTAATAGGTCTGCAAATACAGCGTCATCTACCTTCCCAACACGGGAAGCAACTTGACTTTGTCCATGTTCACCGCCGGTGAAAAGCTCAATTTGAGACAACTTACGATTATAAACTCCTTTAAAATCTCCATCAATACCAATGGGCCAATTCATGGGATAAGAACGAATACCAAGAACTCGCTCGATTTCTTCCATTAATTCAAAGGGGTCTTTACTGGCACGGTCCATTTTATTAACAAATGTAAATATTGGAATTCCTCTAAGTTTACATACATGGAAAAGCTTAATTGTTTGGGCTTCTATACCTTTTGCACCATCAATAAGCATGACAGCACTGTCAGCAGCTACCAGAGTTCTATAAGTGTCCTCACTGAAGTCCTGGTGACCAGGGGTGTCTAGTATGTTAATGCAAAAATTGTTATATTCAAACTGCATTACGCTAGAAGTGACAGAAATTCCTCTCTGTTTTTCAATTTCCATCCAATCTGATACAGCGTATTTGTTTGCCTTTCTCGATTTTACAGAACCAGCTAGTCTGATGGCACCACCGTATAATAATAATTTTTCTGTTAATGTGGTTTTACCAGCATCAGGGTGAGAAATAATAGCAAACGTTTTTCTTCTTGATACTTCTTTTTTTATTTCTGCTTTTATATCCGGCATACTAACCTCCCGCGCCCCATTTGGGCACAAATTATGGTGAAGTACTCGTGGAGGTACGCAACATGTTTATTTCTAAATCCACATTCTTTTTAGCTACCTAACCTCTCGTAATTCTTTTAACAACCACGTTTCATTGTATATTATAGCCAATATGCTGTCAAATACTAATACCCTATTTTATATTAAATACATACATACTAAATTTAATTATCTAAATAACTTGCACTTAATAATATAAACAGAACTAATATAATTACATATAAAGGATATTTCATAATTGATATAGAATAGATTAATTAAGAAAAAAGCTATAGTATATTATAAAGAATATATTCCTAAGACTTAGATATTGGAATAAAGTTCAATGGAGGCAATATGGATAATAATAAAATTTATGTAACACTAAATAATGAGAAGTATGAAATTGAAGGGAAAACTACTCTTCTTGAGTTGAGCAAAGAATTTGAAAGTAAATTTGTGTCTACAATAGTAGCTGCAAGGGTAAATAATGATATAAAAGAATTGAGTTACGAATTAAATGAAAATGCTGTAATCAAATTCATAGATCTAACTGATGGAGATGGAATGAGAATATATAGAAGGAGTTTATATTTCATTTTTATCAAAGCAGTAAATGAGCTTTTCCCTGACAGAAATGCAGTAATAAGCCATCCTATGGGTAATGGGGTGTATTGTGAAATAAATGGAAGTGAAGAACTCTCTGAGTCTGAGGTGGAATTAGTTGAAGCCAGAATGAAGGAGATTGTTTCGGCTAAAATACCTTTTGAAAAAAAGGTAATATCAACAGAGGATGCTAGAGAGTTGTACAAAAAAACTGGTAGGCTTGATAAATATGAAGTTCTAGAGCATAGAAAGAAGGCACATGTTACAGTTTATAATTGTGGCGGATATGAGGATTATTATTATGGCTATATGGTACCTGATACTAGCTATATTAATTGTTTTGCACTCAAGTATTATCAGCCAGGTGTTGTAATACAGTTCCCATCAAAATTAAATCCAAGTGTCCTTCCTCCATTTGAGGAGCAAAAAAAGCTATTTAAAGTTTTTATTGAGTATAAAAAGTGGATAAGAATATTGGGGGTAGAAAATGTCGGAGCCTTAAACGACATCGTTAAACAGGGGGAAATTGGTGATCTAATTAGGGTGAGTGAAGCACTCCATGAGAAAAAAATTGCAGAAATAGCTGATAAAATTACAAACCATGAGGAGGAAAAAAGAATTGTCTTGATTTCGGGACCATCTTCCTCTGGAAAGACAACGTTTGCAAATAGATTAGGGATTCAGCTTAGAGTAAATGGTTTTACTCCTAAAACCATATCATTAGACAATTATTTTGTTAATAGAGATCAAACTCCCAGGGATATTGATGGGGACTATGATTATGAAGCACTAGAGGCTATTGATGTCAATCTTTTCAATAAGCATCTCTCAGAATTACTTAATGGCTTTGAGGTGGAATTACCTATATATAATTTTGAGACTGGAAAAAGAGAAGACTTTGGTCAAAGAATGAGAATGAGTAAAAACGATATCCTTGTGATTGAGGGTATACACGGCTTAAATGACAAGCTTACTGCATCAATTTCACCCGAAGATAAATATAAAATTTATGTAAGTGCGCTTACTTCAATGAATATTGATGATCATAATAGAATTCCGTCCACCGATACCAGATTAATCAGAAGGATAGTAAGAGACAATCAGTTCAGAGGCTGTTCTGCAATAAATACCATTAATCGGTGGCCATCAGTTAGAAGGGGTGAGACTAAAAACATATTTCCTTTCCAAGAAAATGCTGATATTATGTTTAACTCCTCTCTTGTATATGAAATGTGCTTACTTAAGGCTTATGCCGAGCCACTTCTGATGAAATTAGGTCCTGATAATGAAAGATATTCAGAGGTAAAGAGGTTAATTGAGTTTTTAAGCTATTTCTTACCAATAGATGCTAAGGAGGTTCCAAATAATTCAATTGTAAAGGAATTTGTTGGTGGAAGCTGTTTTTTTGAGTGATTTGAGATAAAAGTCTCATGGCATTAAGAAATGTAAACTCTATAAGGGGTGGAAAATATGAAGGTATCTGATATTTCTGAAATAATTAATGCACAAATTATTACAGGAGAAGAGTTTCTTGATTATACTGTTACAGCTGGTTGCGGTTCAGACTTGATGAGTGATGTAATGGCATATGTGACTGAAAATGTGGTCCTGCTGACTGGATTAATCAACTTACAAGTTATTCGAACTGCAGAAATGATGGACATTAAAGTGATAATTTTTGTAAGGGGGAAGCTACCTTTAGAGAGTATGGTTCAATTAGCAAGAGAAAAAAATATTGTTTTGATGTCTACAAAGCTTACTATGTTTGCTGCATGTGGACAGCTTTATAATGCTGGATTAAAAGGTAAATCTTAACCTAAGCCTAAGTCTTTGTGCACTTTGTCAGATATAAGTGCAGCGAAGCTTCTTTAAAATAGGAGGGCGCAAATGAGCACTATTAAGCTAAGGTATGATATACCTGCAAATGACTTTGTAACAGCAGGTGAGGCTTCAAGTAATGTAAAAAATAAACTGACGCAAATTGGTGTGTCATCTGATATAATTAAGAAGGCAGCCGTTTCTATGTATGAAGCTGAAATTAATGCAGTTATTCATGGCAATGGTGGATATGCTTATGTTGAAATTTGTAGAGATAGAGTTATTATTAATATTGTTGACTTTGGACCCGGAATTGCAGATGTGGACCTTGCTATGAAAGAGGGATATTCAACAGCTCCTGATAACATTAGAGAGATGGGTTTTGGCGCTGGAATGGGCTTGCCAAATATAAAAAGGTATGCAGATGAGCTAGAAATATTTACTGAGATTGGGAAAGGTACAAAGGTAATAATAATTGTAAATTTTGATTCATAATATTAATATGATATAATTCGCACTATAGTGGCTTAGGGAGGTTAAGGTGAAAGAGTATTTTCATTCAGTTAATCTTGACAAAGACAAATGTAGAGGGTGTACTAACTGTATAAAGCGATGTCCTACTGAAGCTATTCGCGTACGTAAGAGCAAGGCTCAAATAATAAATGAACGATGCATAGACTGTGGAGAATGCATACGTGTATGTCCTTATCATGCAAAAACCGCCATAAGTGATAATTTGTATATGATTAATGAATTCAAATATAAAGTAGTTATACCTGCACCTTCACTTTATGGCCAGTTTGACAAGAAATACTCAAGAAATAATATTTTACATGCACTTAGATTAATTGGTTTTGACTATGTTTATGAGGTTGCAAAAGCTGCCGAGATTGTTAGCGAAGCAAATAGACAGCTTCTAAAGACTCCTAATATTAAGAAGCCAATGATATCTTCTGCCTGTCCTGGTGTTGTAAAGCTCATTCAAGTAAGATTCCCAAGCTTAATCGATAATATTGTTAAATTGGAATCGCCTATGGAGGTTGCAGCGAAAGTAGTAAAAAATGAGCTGTTTGAGAAAAATAATATACCTATGGAGGATATTGGTGTGTTTTTTATTTCACCATGTGCTGCAAAGGTTACTAGTGTTAAATCTCCCTATGAAAAACAAAAATCAAATGTTGATGGTGTAATATCAATTAAAGATATTTATATAAAGCTTCTAGCAGTATTAAATAATGCAGACAACAGTTTAAAACTGGATGAGGCGGGCTTGGAAGGAATAAATTGGGCTAATTCCGGTGGTGAAAGCGGTGCATTAGGGACTGACAAAGTTCTGTCTGTTGATGGAATCCATAATGTCATAAAAATCTTTGATGAGATTGAAGGAGATAGACTTAAGGATATTGACTTTGTTGAAGCACTTTCCTGTACGGGTGGTTGTATAGGAGGCCCATTAACGGTAGCAAATGTGTTTGTAGCTAAAACAATACTCAAGAAGCACATGAATGAAGCTTCAAAAAAAGGTGTCATTAATATGGACAAGAAAAGCTATGATGAGCTTGTTTGGACATCAAATGTTGAGTATAAGCCTGTTATGAAGCTTGACAGGGACCTGTCAAAGGCTATGGAGAAGCTAGAGAAGCTTGAAAAAATTAATGATGGACTACCTGGATTGGATTGTGGAGCATGTGGAGCACCGAACTGTCGTGCACTAGCAGAGGACATTGTAAGAGAGATAGCAAACGAAACAGATTGCATTTTCAAATTGAGGGAGAGGATAAGAGGTCTAGCAGAGGAAATGGTGGACTTAGGAGGAAAGATGCCTCCTGTTATGGATAAAGACAAATAAGCAGAGCTTATTTGTATCCGCAAATAAGCAGAGCTAATTTGTATCCGCAAGTAAGCAGAGCTTATTTGTCTCTGCAAGTAAGCAGAGCTAATTTGTCTCCGCAAGTAAGCGGAGCTTACTTGTATCCGAAAGTGAGCAGAGCTTACTTGTCTCTGCAAATAAACTCCGATTATCTGTCTTTCATAAGCAAAGTTGGCTTGCCGACTTGTACTGTTTATTTTAGGAGGCTAAATGGATATTAGTGATTTAGTTAGAGAAGTAGATGGCAAGATTTTAACTGAAGGTTCTAGCATAAGTAGCATAAAAATAGAAAATGTATATATTTGTGATTTGCTTAGCTGGGTGTTGTCCCATGCAAAAAAGGGTGATGCATGGATTACAGTGCTTACAAATGTTAATGTGCCAGCTGTTGCCATGATGACTGATGTGGCTTGTGTAATAATTCCAGAGAATATTGAAGTTGAAGAGCTTACATTAAAGAAGGCAAATGAAAATGGAATTATAATTATTAGCTCACAGTATAGTTCTTTTGAAATAAGTAAAAGAATACTTAAATCCAATTTATTGTGATTTGGAGGAAGCCTTGAATATCGCATATGATCTACATATACACTCTTCATTATCTCCTTGTGCAGATAATGATATGACCCCAAATAATATAGTAAATATGAGTATATTGAAGGGGCTTGATGTTATAGCTATAACAGATCATAATTCATGTGCAAATGTACAAGCTGTATTGAATTGTGCAAAAAATAAACCTTTACTTGTGATTCCTGGGATGGAGATTGAGACTGCAGAGGAAATACATGTTGTTTGTCTGTTTCCAGATTCAGAAAAAGCAGCAGAAATGCAGAAATTTGTATATTCGAAACTACCAGCTATCAAAAACAAAGAGAATATTTTTGGTGAACAGCTTATTTTAGATGAGAATGACGAACTAATACGTAAGGAAGACAGATTGCTTTTAACTTCAACAGCTATAACAATTAATGAAGTATTCTATTTGGTAAACTTTGAGCTAGGTGGAGTTGCAATTCCTGCCCATATAGATAGGCAAGCCAATTCCATTATATCAAGCTTCGGTATTATGCCAGAAGATATAGATATCAAATGTGTAGAAATTAGTAATAAAAATGCTGAGAAGGTTGTAATATCTAAAGATTCTAAAATAAATAATTTGAGGAGAATATACTCTTCAGATGCCCATTATTTATGGAAAATTCACGAAAAAGAAAATTTTATAGATGTAGAAAGACTAACAATAGAAAATGTGATTAAGGCACTTTGGTTTTAGGGTAGTTATTGCCGTCTATAAGTAATTAGCAAGGCTTGAGACACTGGAAAAAGCTAATTACCATCTCTTTTCGGATTGCAGCAGAGGATCCTTCCATTAGCCAACGGAATTCCTGCTGGGTAAGCCGTCTTGCCTGCTCGGGTGTACGGGACCATTTCAAGCTTCCGTTTTCCAGACGCTTGTTCAGCAGGAAAGGGCTAAGCGCTCAAGTTTTGATGGATGTTATTTAACCTGAGTAACATAATTTTCTACTAATTTGAGATGATATTCATAGATTGGAAAGATAAAGTTTTTAAAATAGAGGTGGAGATTGTATTGCTGTATCCGGGGAAAACTTTATTAAAATACAGACTTTTTTCTGCGGGGAGAAAAAAGTTGACAAAACATCTTTACGGTGATATATTAACAATCAAAGGGGGGGTACCCAATGATTAAGAGAAAAGAGTATTTGGATAAACTCATATCCAATAAAGAAAAGCAAATTATAAAGGTTGTTACAGGTGTAAGACGCTGTGGCAAGTCCACTTTATTTGCATTATACATTGATTATTTAAAAACTACTGGTATAGAGGACGATCAGATAATATTTATCAATCTTGAAGATATAGATTATGAAGAGTTGTTAGATTATAAGCTTCTTTATAATTATATAAAAGCAAAACTGTGTAAAGATAAATACACATATGTTTTTATAGACGAAGTACAGAATTGCAAAAACTTTGAAAAAGCAGTAGATAGTGTATTTATCAAAGACAAGGTTGATGTGTATATCGCGGGTTCAAATGCATATATGCTCTCAGGAGAGCTAGCCACTATTTTGTCAGGGAGATATATTACAATTGATATGTTACCTTTTTCCTTTAAGGAGTACTGCGAGGCAAATCAGAATCCAAACAAATCTAGGAAAGAAAAATTTAATGAATATTTAAGATATGGAGCTTTTCCTTATGTTGTAAACATAGAGAAAAACGATGCTACAGTGCTGCCATATATTGATGGTATATATAATACAATTCTTGTCAAGGATGTTGCTAAGCGGGAAGGAATAGCAGACGTTGCGTTACTAGAAAGTATCATAAAGTCTATGGCCAGTAGTATCGGAAGCCCTATTTCTACTAAGAAAATTAGCGATACCATTAATTCAAGTGGAAGAAGAATATCTGTCAATACTGTGGATAATTATATTCGTGCATTAACTGACAGTTATATTTTTTATAAGGCTGATAGGTATGACATCAAAGGCAGGCAGCATTTGAAGACACTTGGTAAATATTATATTGTAGACACTGGAATACGAAATATGTTGATTTCTGGCGCGTTAACTGATTTGGGGCACCAGATTGAAAATGTTGTATATCTAGAACTTTGTCGCCGTGGTTATAAGGTAAATATCGGTAAACTTGCGGAAAAAGAGGTAGATTTTATTGCAAATAATATGGATGGGATAACTTATTATCAGGTATCTGCCACAGTACTTGATGAAGGTACGTTAAAGCGGGAGTTGGAACCACTACAAAAAATACCAGACCATCATCCAAAGATTTTGCTTACACTTGATGAAATAGGTGCTGGTTCAAACTATGAAGGAATAAGGCATATAAATATCATAGATTGGTTACTAATGTGACATTTGCCACTTAGGCCCCGCTATACTCTCTTGACATCATTTTTGTCTACTTAAGGCACTTGAGACAGTTGTTCTGCTTGTAAGACGCTAAGCGTCGCATCAAGTAGATTACAACTGACCATGCAAGGCACGCCCAAGAAGCAGAGTCAAAGACGAAGATTGATTGGCTGCGGGCTACTGTTGAGGTGGTAATACAGCTTGTGAAGGAGAGAGACGACTGAAGAAGCTGCTGTACCAGGGCGTCCGCTAGGCAAGCAAGAAGTGAGATTGCGAGCGGAAACGACCGACTGCTTTTTTAGTAAACTCAAAAAAAATTATGCAGGATAGAAAACTAAATACAGCAGTTATAGTATCTTCGCCTTGGCATCTACGAAAAGCCAGTTCATATGCGTTAAAGCTTAAAATTGACCATACAGTGGAAAAATCAAAATTTCCGCATGAATATTTAATGATAGGGATCGGTATGATTTACCTTTATATATACACACAGATGTTTATAAACTATATAAGGCATCGTGAAGGTAAACAAATATAAACAGGCTGGCAGGACATGACATTTATATTATATATCGGAGGAATGCAGTTAATGAACTATATACAGAGCAGTCAGAATAATACTATAAAAGAGATAAAGGCCTTACACATGAAAAAGAACAGAGATGCAAGAGGGCTTTATTTTGTTGAAGGAATAAGATTTGTTAGTGATGCAATTGATAATGAGCAGGATATTGTTAGCATAGTTATTTCAGATAAACTTGATAGCTTAAATGGGGGTAAGGAACTAATAGAAAGGGCTACAGCAGTCTGCAAAGATTGTTCCTGTGTCAGTGAAAAGCTCTTTAAGGAAATATCAGATACCCAAACACCTCAAGGTATACTCGCTGTATTAAAAAAGAGAGAATTTGTTTTAGACACGGTTATTGGACAAGGGAGTTCAGTTGTGGTTTTGGATACCCTTCAGGATCCAGGAAATGTTGGAACCATTATAAGAACAGCTGATGCAGCTGGAGTATCCGCAGTCATTTTAACAAAGGGTTGTGTTGACCTATACTCACCAAAGGTTTTACGCTCAACAATGGGTTCAGTTTTTCATTTGCCTATCTTTGAAGGACTATATATGAATGAAACAATAGGTTTGTTGAAGCAATCAGGCTATAAGGTTATTGCTTCACATTTAGCTGGTCAAAATAACTACTTTGATGAAGATTTGACTTGTAAAAGTGCAATTATTATTGGAAATGAGGCAAATGGAATAAGTGAAGAAACCTCCAAATTGGCAGATAGACTGGTTAAAATACCAATGCCGGGCAAGGCTGAATCTTTGAATGCGTCAATTGCTGCTTCAATAATGATTTATGAAATTGTAAGACAAAAATATATATTATAGTAGTTGTATTGACATTTTAATTTGTTGTATAATACTAATATGTGGGAGCGCTTCCTACATTTATATTACTAGGGAATATGTCATATTTCTTATTGCTGCTAGGGGAGGTTAGCGTGAAAGAATCAAAATGCAGATATGATTTAATGGCGTACCTCCATGATATGTTACATTACTATTTTTGCCATAAGTTGGCATGGAGGTTAGCGTGAGTAATATTTTTGATATTGCCAGGGTGGCAGGGGTTTCAAAGACTACCGTATCAAGAGTAATTAATAACCAACCGGGTGTGAAAGAGGATACACGTAGAAAGGTTATTGACACAATAGAAAAGTTAAACTATGTACCAAACCAAGCTGCTAGAAGTCTTGCATCAAGAAGGGCAGGAGTTATTGGAGTTATATATAATGTATTAAATATTTCACTGTATTTGAATTTAGCCAATCTTCTTGAAAAATATGCTGCTCAATACAATTATAATGTTGTATTTTGTAGCTCTAACGATGATTACAATTCAAAATTGAGATATGCTCAATATTTCACTGGTGGAGCTGCTGATGGATTGATTTTATTTGGTAGCGATGTAAATGATACAGAAGTAGTTCAGAAAATTATTGACTCAAAATTTCCTCTGGTGATAATTGAAAATCACTTTAATGATATTAAAGTAAACAATATAATAATTAACAATACTTTAGGGGCAAAGAAGGCAGTAGAATATTTAATTGAATTAGGACATACAAAAATAGCACACATAACTGGGAATGTAAGCCACAAGGCTGCTTCTGAACGACTTGATGGGTATATAGAAGCACTTAAGGAACATGGAATTAGCTATAACAAGGATTATGTTATATATACTGATGCAGGAGAGAAATCTGGGAGTCAAGCTATAGAGGAGCTTATTTATTTAAATGAACCACCCACTGCAGTGTTTGCATTTAATGACTTACAGGGCTATGATGCAATACAAAAAGCTAATGAATTAGGTGTAAGTGTCCCACAAGATTTGTCTATCATAGGATTTGATAATATTTGTGAGATGCTACCATTCATTCCGTCAAATATCAAGCTTACTTCAATGAAGCAGCCCATTGAGAAGATTGCGGAAGCGGCTGTAAAATTGATAATAGAGAATATAGATAAAAGAGAAGTTGAGCCAAGAGTTATTAAATTTGATACTGAGTTGAATTATGGAAGGTCCTGTTTAAAAAGAGAGATTAACGCTGAGGGATATTAAAGATATTTTAACCTAACTTTCCATTGATAAGTATGAACATCTACAATTTTCAGCTGGGAAACTTGAGTAAATAAGAAGATATAGCATCTATCTTCTTAATATATTTTTTATTAATTATGGGAACGCTCCCAAACATTTTTAAGGAGGTAGCAAATGAGGTACGGGTATTTTGATAAAAAGAACAAAGAGTATGTTGTGACCAGGCCAGATACACCAACTCCATGGATTAACTACATAGGGAGTGGTAATTTTGGTGGTATTGTTTCAAATACTGGAGGGGGGTACAGCTTTCATAAGGATCCCCAAAACAGACGTGTAACGCGATATAGGTATAATAATATACCTATGGATAGACCTGGAAGATATATTTATATTAGAAATAAGGATAATGGAGAGTACTGGAATCCTGGTTACCAGCCAGTACAAAAGAAACTCGATAGCTACAGCTGCAGGCATGGTATGGGATACACAGTTTTGACAGGTGAATACCAAGGTGTGATTGGTGAGGTTACATATTTTGTTCCAGATGATAAAAACTTTGAAATTTGGCATGTAAAGCTATCAAATACTCGCGCAGTACCACAAAAGCTTCAGGTTTTTGCATATTCTGAGTTCTGCTTTTGGCAGGCAATAATGGATCAGCAAAATGTTGATTGGGTTCAGCAAATAAATCAAGGAAGATATGATGATGGCATTATTACATATCACCCACATCATATTAGTGATAATGCAGCTTTTTTTGCCACTGGTGAAAAGGTTAGCAGCTTTGATACAAATCTTGAAACTTTTATTGGTAAGTATAGGTCTGAGAGCAATCCTCTTGCTGTTGAACAAGGAAGCTGTAATAACTCTATTTCTCGTAGAATGAATGGGGTTGGTGCTTTTTGTATTGATGCTGACTTGGAAGCCAATGAAGAACGAGAAATGGTTTTTGTTCTGGGCTTTGCTGAAGAAAGAAAAGACATCAAAGATGATATCAAAGAATACTTATCACCTATAAATGCAAAGGCAGCTCTTGAAAGACTTAAGAATTTCTGGAAGGACTACACTGGAAAATTAAGTGCAGAAACACCGGATGAAGATATGAATCTTTTCATAAATATATGGAACCAATATCAATGTAAGACTACTTTTAACTGGTCACGTTTTGTTTCCCTTTATCAGCTAGGTCTGGGAAGAGGAATGGGTATTCGTGATAGTGCCCAGGATACCTTAGGTGTTATGCATACCATACCAAGTGAAGCTAAACAGCTTATAATAAAACTCCTTCAGTGCCAGTTTACTGATGGCAGAGCATATCATTTGTTCTTCCCGCTTACAGGTGAGGGTGGCGAAGGAGATGCACCAGTAAAGAAATTTGATTGGTATTCTGATGACCATTTGTGGCTGATATTGGCTGTAAATGCTTATGTGAAGGAAACTGGTGATTTTGAATTTCTTAAAGAGACTATATTATACAACGACAAAGCTACGTCGGCTTCAGTTATGGAGCATTTAGATTTGGCTTTAGAGTTCACTCGCAACAATAGGGGGCCAAACAATATTGCTTTAGCAGGACGTGCAGACTGGAATGATACACTAAATCTCGATACAGGTAAAGGTATTGCCGAAAGTGTATTTACATCTATGTTATATTGTAGGGCAGCTTTAGAGATGGTTGAAATATGCGAGTTTATGAAAAATCAAGAGCTATGCTCAAAGTATACTGCTATGCATGAGGAAATGAAAAATGCAATAAATGAAAGTAGCTGGGATGGAGAATGGTACAAGAGAGCATTCGATGACAATGGAGAGCCTCTTGGGTCAAAAGAGAATAAGTTCGGTAAAATATTTATTAATTCACAGTCATGGGCAGTTTTGGGTAAGGTTGCAGACGCTGATCAGGCTGAAAAATGTATGAAGTCAGTAGATAAATATTTGAACTCCAAGTTTGGAATTGTGACAATGTATCCATCCTATACAGAACATGATGAGACTAAGGGAGGTGTTACCACATATCCACCAGGTACAAAGGAAAATGGTGGAATATTCCTACATACTAATCCTTGGATGATGATTTCTGAGATAATGCTTGGAAATGGAGATAAGGCCTTTGAATACTATAGTCAAATCCTTCCGGGAAGGAGAAATGACGATGCTGAACTTTATGAGGTAGAGCCTTATGTATACTGTCAGAATATACTTGGGAAAGAAAATCCTCAATTCGGTATTGGCAGAAATTCATGGCTATCGGGAACAGCAGCATGGAATCTGGTAGCATCAAGTCAGTATATTTTAGGAATTAGGGCACATTTTGATTCCTTGATTGTTGACCCGTGTATACCGTCACACTGGCAAGGCTTTAAGGCAAAAAGAGTTTTTAGAGGTGCTACATATAATATCGAGGTGCAAAACCCAAATGGAGTGAGTGCTGGTATAGCAAAGATAACTGTTGATGGTGCAGAGGTTGAAAAAATACCAGTATTTGAAGCAGGAACGACCCATAGTGTAATAATATTGATGAAATAAGAGTAATGCAAGAAGAATGAAGGCTAAAACCAAATATATATGTATAGATAGGGAGATACTATTTTCATAATGGTATCTCTTTATTCGTTTATACGGTGATAGCAGGAGGCTACTGTCATGTCTTAAGTCCTTCATAGACTACATTTATCCATTCATAAAACTTCTGCTTTTCTTCAAATTGTGGATAATGGGCTGACTCATCAAAAATAATAAATTCTTTTAATGGAGCAGTTATGGTATCAAAGTAAGCTTTAGCAGTTTTTACTGGTGTTAAATAATCATATTTACCCATAACAAAATAGCAAGGTGTTTTTAATTCTGTGACCTCATCTGGAAGCTTGTGCTCCATAAGTTCTGTCCAAAGGGTTTTATTTGAAATAGAGCGGCCCTTTCCGAAACGAATTATATCAAAAAAGTTGTATTCAGGACTTAGTATTATACCAGAAACAATATCGCTTGCATCATTAATCAGCCGTGCTACTCCACCATATTTTCTAGTGAATTTTCTTGGAAAAGTGCCTTTATGATCAATTACATTTTTACGGCAAGCTTCTATATCTTTAATATCTTTAGAGTTGTTCTGTAGCGTGGCTTGTGATAAACAGTACTCTAAGGACTCCAATTCTCTACTCCAAAAGTCACCTATTTGACCTATGCCAATATAGGCTAAATACTTCTCAGGTGCTTTGTTTGCTGCTTTTATAGCTACAACTGTTCCAAAAGAATGTCCTGCTAATATAATTTGTTTTGTATTAAGTTTATTACTTACATAATCAGTAAGTGCAATTAAGTCCTCTACAAGCAAGTCAATTGATAGGTTTGAGTAATCTTCAAAAAAGTGATATGATTTTCCTGTAGCTCTTTCATCATAGTGGACAACAGTGAAATTCTGTTCTAGTAAGTCCTGATATTTTCTTACATATGGAATTTCAGTGGTGCCTGGGCCTCCATGTACAAAGATTATCACAGGATTATTTTTGTCATTACCTCTAATCATGATCCCATGCTTAGTACCATTTATCATTACCTGTCCTAAGGTACTAATACTATTTTTATAACCTTTAATAGAGGGTGTCCAGGTTTGAAAGGGTAACCCCTTTATAACAACCTTTTTTCTCATACTTAATCTCCAATTCTACTGCGAATTATCAACATATTTTTATAGTATATTTGCTACAAATACAATTGCATAAGCTGAAGGTATAAATATCAATAAGGAAAGAGCTGTACCAAGTATTTTACTTCCTAGCATACCAACTACACAACCTCTAAAATCTGCTTCGTTATATTTTCCTTCAACAAATATAGTTATTTGTAGTATTATTCCAAAAAATCATAATTATCTATTAAATATCTCTAATTGGATAATTCATTATTTGATTTAAAACGCGAGTACCACTCTCAAAGTCTAAACGTTTGTAACTCATGATTTTTTCCTTCTAAGTTCTTTAATTACATTACATTGTATTATTTGCCATATATGTAGTCAAGTGAGTTCTAGTTTATGTCTACGAATTGTTTTTGTGGAAACAATAAAGATGAGCTTTTTCTGAAATAGATGATAGATAAAGTATCAAACTCAAGAAGATTAATTAAAAAATAAGGAGTGTTAAAGGATGAAACATACTCATAATCCAGATTATCGGGAAGGTAATCAAGAAAGAGTTAAAACAAAAATTAACAAAACCATGCATAATGCTGAGGTTGCAAACGAAATACTTGAGAAAGCCAATGATGATCTGCTGAAAAGAAGATTAATTGAAAAAAATTCTAGAAGGCAGGATGCTGTGAATAAAATGAAGGAAGAAATTAAGGAAGATTAAATCAACACACTGCATAAAGGCATGGCCGCAATAATTGCTGTTCTAATGTTGCGGCTATGCCAATCATCTTTTTCGTCTGACTACTTGTATTCATTTGTTAAGATGGCATAGTATCCATCAAACTATTCTCCTTCCCAAAGTTTTTGTTCATCAAAACTCGGGAACTGTTTTAAAATAAAAATAAAATACCCAAAATATAACTGTTCAATAAGACAGTAATACTATATAATAAGACAATAAACTACATAAAACACAATAATAATACAATATTCGACATTCTCTTTGATAAGAATAATTAAATGGAGGAAATTTTGATGAAGTTAAGAAGTATTAAAACGAAGCTAATTTTATTTTTTGGGTTATTAATACTCATTATTTGTGCTGGACTTGGGATTATGGCATACATAACATCAGCAAATGCCTTAATCGCCAGTATTGATGAATCCTTATTACAAATGGCGAAAGAATCATCAAAACTTGTCCAGGAGAGAGTTAATTCACAATTTAATGCACTTGAAATACTGGCCGAAACCAGTTTAATAAAGGAAGATAATTTGAGTATGGATGAGAAGATGCTTTTGCTAAAAAATGAAGCGGCAAGAAGCGGTCATTTATATATGTTCATTGCAGACATGGAAGGTAATGCTAGATACACAAATGGCAATACATCATCAATTGCAGATAGAGATTATTTTATAGAAGCAAAATCAGGCAAATGGGCAGTTTCGGACCCTATATTAAGTAAAACTGTTAATTCTATGGTAGTGCTCTATGCAGTTCCAATTAAAGACGGCAATACGGTAAAGGGTGTATTGGTTGCTGCCAGGGATGGGAATAGATTAAGTGATATTACAAACGATATCAAGTTTGGGGAAAGTGGAACTGCTTTTATGATTAATAAGCAGGGTACAACAGTAGCCCACAAGAATCAAGATTTAGTTATTAACATGGATAACGATTTTGAAAATTTAAAAGAGGATCCAGAATTAAAACAGCTGGTGGAATTAGAGCAACAGATGGTAGAAGGAAAAGAAGGAGTAGGTGAATACAGCTATAAAGGTGTAACTAAGTATATGGGCTTTGCCCCGGTACCGGGAACTAATTGGTCATTAGCTATAACAGCCCCAAAGTCAGAAGCCATGGCACGAATAAACACACTTGCTGTATATACGGTAGTTGTATCAATTATTTTCCTCGGAATAAGTCTTGTAATAACATTATTAATTTCAAGAAGTATTTCAAAACCTATACAGACTGCTTCAGACCATCTGAAAGTTGTGGCAACAGGAGATTTTACAAGGGAGATACCAAAGGAGCTCCTAAAAATGAATGATGAAACAGGTATACTTGCGCATGCAATTTATACCATGCAGCAATCGGTAAAAAAAATTATAAAAGAAGTTGTTGCTGAGTCATCCGATGTAAGTCAAATGCTTATTAGTATTAATTCTGAGATGGATCAGCTCAACAAGAACATTGAAGAAATATCTGCTACAACTGAAGAACTTTCGGCAGGGACTGAGGAGACAGCTGCTTCCACCGAAGAAATGAATGCTACCTCGACAGAAATTGAAAAAGCTATTGATTCTATTTCAGTTAAAGCACAGGAAAGTGCAAATACAGTAGGTGACGTAATTAGGATGAGCGAAGAAATGAAGCTAAATGCAATATCTTCAAAAGAAAATGCTCTTGAAATTTATGAAAGGACAAAGCTGGAACTGCAGAGTGCAATTGAACAATCAAAGGCAGTAAATAAAATTAATGAACTCTCCGAGGCCATACTTGAAATAACTTCACAAACCAATTTACTTGCATTAAATGCAGCAATTGAGGCCGCGAGAGCAGGTGAAGCTGGAAGAGGTTTTGCAGTTGTTGCCGATGAAATAAGAACACTGGCTGAAGGCTCTAAAAGTACAATTTCCAGAATACAGGAAGTTACTAAGGTAATATTTGATGCGGTCAAGGCTCTTTCCTCAAGTTCGGGTGAAATTTTAGAATTTATCGACAAAAAGGTATTGAACGATTACGATTTTCTTGTTAGTTCCAGTGAAAAATATAGCCAGAATTCGATTAGTATAAATGATATGGTAACTGATTTCAGTGCTACCTCCGAAGAACTCTTGGCTTCAATTCAGAACATGGTTAAAGCAATAGATGAAGTAGCAATTGCTTCCAATGAAGAAGCACAGGGAGCTTCTAATATTGCACAAGGAGCAGCTGTTATAACAGAAATGTCGGAAAGAGTTATAAAGATGGCAGCATCTTCGAAAGATAAGTCAGAGTTGTTAATAAAGACAGTTTCACACTTTAAGGTATAGAGGATGTGGAAAGTATTCAGGACACAAAGCAAGAAGTGGTCTCTGAATATCAGTCATTAACACATGGTACCTGAAGAGGAATTAAAACACAACATTTAAGCTGGGAAGATAGAAATAACACTGATACATCAATTAATAATTTGATAGATTTACACGTAATAAAGGGTGGGAATACCATATGAAAAATTAAACCCTTGAATGTTTTATTCTATATTGCTATAATAACTAGCATATAAATCTAATTTACATTGAGATTCCAATTAATGGTTGCAAACAATTAAATGTAAGCTAGTATAAAATCATTAAAAGCAATGATGGAGTAAAGTAAGCGAGAACAAGATGTTTAAGAGAGAAGGTATCATTGGCTGAAAGTACCTTTAGCAGACAACTTGCCCAAGTTCCCTCCGAAGCTGTGGCTCTGAACTAATATGTAGGAGTTGCCGGTTAAACCGTTAAATTGAAAGAGTTTAGTTTATATAGCCCTTTTGGAAGGACTTGAACAGATTGCTGGAGATAGTAATCAAACTGTTAGTCATTTTAAGGCTATATTACTGAAAAATCTGGGTGGTACCGCGAAGAATGCCTTCGTCCCTTTTGTGGGATGAGGGCTTTTATATTGTCAAAAAAGTTAACAATGAAAGGAGATAATAGACGTGATTGAAAAAATTAGTAATTTAAGAGACATTGCTCTTGGCAAAATTAAAGAAGCTTCTAGCAGTGTAGAGGTTGAAGATCTCAGAGTAAAACTTCTTGGAAAAAAGGGTGAATTGACAGAAATGCTCAAGGATCTCAAAAACATGGCTATTGAGGAAAGAAAGCAGTTTGGACAAGAGGCAAATGAGCTGAAAAATGAATTGAGTGAAATTTTAGAGGCGAAAATTAAGGAAATCAGTAATAATGAGGTAAAAAAGACATTGAGCAAGGGTTCAAGCTTTGACATTTCATTGCCCGGGACAAAGTTTCAGGTGGGCTCTCTGCATCCTGTTACAATTGTACAAAAGGAAGTAGAAAAAATATTTACAGGAATGGGCTTTAATATTGTTGACGGACCTGAGGTTGAGGAGGAATTCTATAGTTTTGAGGCTTTAAATATTCCAAAGAATCATCCTGCAAGAGATATGCAGGATACTTACTGGTTGGAAAATGGCTCATGTCTAAGACCTCATACCTCACCATGTCAGGTAAGAGCAATGCAAAAGTATGGAGCACCTCTAAAGGTTATTGCTCCGGGCAGGTGCTTCAGAAATGAAAACACTGATGCATCACATGAAAATACTTTCTTTCAGTTAGAGGGTATGATGATAGATAAAAATGTATCTATCGCAAATTTAATATATGTTATGAAAATACTGTTATCAGAGGTATTTAAAAGGGATGTCAAAGTCAGATTAAGACCGGGCTTTTTCCCATTTGTTGAGCCAGGCTTTGAATTGGATTTGAATTGTATGATATGCGGTGGTGCTGGCTGTCCAACCTGTAAGCATTCAGGCTGGATTGAATTGCTTCCATGTGGTATGGTGCATCCAAATGTTTTGCGTGCTGGAGGTATTGACCCAGAAGAATATACAGGCTTTGCGTTTGGTGTGGGACTTACAAGACTTGCAATGATGAAATATGGAATCAGTGATATCCGTGTTCTCAACTCTGGAGATTTGAGAGCAATGGAACAATTTTCGGTAAGATAGGAGGGAAGCAAATTGAAAATATCATTAAACTGGATTAAGGATTATGTTGATTTAGAGGGCATAGATATAAAGGAGCTTTGGTATAGATTTACCATGTCAACGGCAGAGGTAGAGGAGGTAGAATTCGTTGGTGAGGATATTCAAAATGTTGTAGTTGGAAAGGTTTTAAGTGTAGTCCCTCACCCGGATTCCAAAAAACTTAAAATTACTCAGGTTGATTCAGGGGAAGAAATACTTCAAATAGTATGTGGAGCACCAAATGTAACTGAGGGTATTTTAGTTCCATTGGCAAAAATAGGAGGTTCAGTTAAAAAGCTTCCTAAGCTAGGAAAAGTCAAGTTGGTTGGAGTTGAAAGCTTTGGTATGCTCTGTTCAGCGCAAGAGCTTGGTATTAGTGATGATCACAGTGGACTTTTGATTTTAGAAGGAGATTATACACCCGGTACCGACATCAAATCTATTTTAGATATTGATGATGTTATAGTTGAAATTGATAATAAGTCACTTACAAACAGACCTGATTTATGGGGACACTATGGAATTGCTCGTGAAATTGCGGCTATTTACGGTAAAGAGCTAAAGCCTATGCAGCTTGATAGTTTAGCAGGTTCGGAGGACAAGGATAAAATTGACTTAACGGTAGAAGATACAGAGAAGTGTCTCAGATATTCCAGTATAAAAATAGATGGAGCTACTAATTTAGAAACCTCATTAAACATGAAAATAAGGTTGTTCTACTGCGGAATGAGACCAATTTCGCCACTGGTTGATTTAACAAACTACTTAATGCTTGAGCTTGGACAGCCAATGCACGCCTTCGACAGCAGACAGGTGGAAAGCGGTATTGTTGTCAGGTCTACAAAAGAGCCAACAATGTTTAAGACTCTAGATGGTTCACAGAGAAATCTGCCTGAAGATGTACTGCTGATTTGCAATAAAGAAAGGCCTGTGGCCATAGCTGGTATTATGGGTGGAGAAAACTCCGAAGTATTAGAGGATACAACATCTATTTTGCTGGAGTCTGCTACCTTTGATGGTCCTTCAATTAGAAAGAGTTCAACTAAAATTGGCCTACGTACTGAGGCAAGTGCCCGTTATGAAAAATGTCTTGACCCTAATATTACTGTTATCGCTATTCAAAGATTTGTTAAGCTTTTAAAGGATATGAACTCAGAAATTACATTTGCATCAGCATTATCGGATGTTTATTGCCAGAAGCTTGAGCCAATTGATATTACAATTACGAAGCCATACATTGACAGATATATTGGAAATAATTTATCTCAGGAAAAAATGGTTGAAGTATTGAGGTCCTTGGAATTCAACGTTGAAGTGGAAGGTGATACTTTCAAAATAAAAGTTCCAACCTTCAGAGCAACAAAGGATGTCACAATGAAGGTTGACATTATAGAGGAAATCACCAGGATATACGGATATGATAATATAATTCCACAGACGATTGATATTCCATTAAAACCACTTGAATATAATGAAGAAAGACTTACAGACCACAAAATTAAAGAGCTGCTTTCCGAAAGGTTTGGTGCCAGCGAGGTAATGAGCTACATTTGGTATGATAACACTTATAATGCCAGAATGGAAATTGAAACTAACGGGCAGGTTAAGGTTATAAATTCTCAGGCTCAGGATGCAAATACTTTAAGAGAAAGTATGGTTCCTGGTATGCTGGGTTTTGCTGAGAAGAATGAAAAGGTATCTGAGGATTTTTCGATTTTTGAATTTGGGAGTGTATTTACTGCTGCAAATGCAAAGGAGAAGTGCGAACAACACAAGAATGT
>JAEZOA010000070.1 GCA_023441625.1 Bacillota bacterium | reverse complement strand
ATAATAAAAATGTTTTCCGTGGAATTAAGGATGCATTTAATAATAATCCAATAACTCTTAAAGAAGTGACATTATAAAAGCACTCTATTTGGAGTGCTTTTATAATTCTACATCTGAACTGTAACATAGTATATGGTAATAAGTATTGATACTGTTTACTAATTCCATAAAATCAACTATAATTATATTATATAAAAAAATTGTAACTAAATTAACCTATTAATCATAAATTGCTTTCTATTGAGGGGGATGGGATATGCCAAAAAAGTTAATTTCAATATTTCTTGCATTTTTTATAATAGTTAGTATTATTATTCCGGCAGATGCAGCTGAACCGAGTATTAGTTGTTATTCAAGCACAGGGAGTAAGGTGACTATTAAATGGATTAACAATCCATCGAGAATTCAAATTTTCAGAGATAACGTTTTGTTTAAGGATTTCCAAAGTAATATCCCAAATGGGTCGCAAATTAGTTTTATTGAAACAGAAACAGGACGACACTCATTTACTGCTAAGGCATTTAACAGTGATAATACATATGTTTCATCTTCATGTTATGTATATGGTACAGGTAAATCAAGTATAAGATTAGAGTTTATTAACAAATATACAACCTATATCAATGTTGAAAGAATATATAATTGGGTTAGGATACATAACGATGGAACAAATGATTTAGATTTAAGTAAACTTAAAGTTAGATATTTTTATACTGTAGATGGTGAACCTAGTGCTGCTAAACCTGATGCAAATAAAGGTCAAAAATTAGCTGAATACTCAGATGCCAAAACTACTCTTAGCTCAAGTGACCTGAAGTTTACCGATATATACTCAGAAAAACAATACAAGGAATCAGTTAGAGCGAGTTTTACTAAAGTTGTTCCAGAAATAAAAAATGTTGCTGGTGACAATGTTGTTGATTATTATTGTGATACTTACTTTGAAAATCCTGGAGTTGACGGTATAATTCCAAGCGTATTTTACAATTTTACTCTCCAGCCTGCTTTTAATAAGAATGTAAATGACTATGAGTCCAATAGTGGCAATGGTAGTGGTTTTATTAAATATTATGATCCAAGAAACGATTATTCCTTTGACGCTACTGCAACAGATTGGAAAGTGAATGAAAATATCTGTGTTTATTATGACGATGAATTGATTTGGGGAATTGACCCTACTATTATTAAACCTACAAATCTAAATGCAGAGTTTAAAGATTATAGCAAAGTAATATTGAATTGGACAGCATCACCGAGAGCAACAGGTTATAAAGTATATAGAAGTGAAGTTCCTGATGATAAGTATGTTGAAATTGCTACAGTAACAGGAACAACTTTTACAGACAGTAATATAAATACTTCTGTCAATGGTAAAAAATATTATTATAAAGTAGTAGCTATGTACGATAAAATAAATAGTAGTGACTCTAATGTTGCTGAAACAGCTGTGAAGAATTTGGTAGCACCTTCAAATTTACAAGCAAAGCTCAAAGATTTCAGTAATGTAACCCTTTCTTGGAATGCTTCATTGGATGCACAGAGCTATGATATATACAGAAGCGATAGCAGATATGGTGAGTACATTAAAATTAATGAATCAAAAGTAACAGGAACAACATATACAGATAGTAAAATTCAAATAGGATACTCCAATAGAGAGTACTATTATAAGGTGCTTGCTAGATATGACAGTGTAGAAAGTGGTTACTCAAATATTGACTTTGTAAGTGTAGCAAAAACATTAGCAGCACCTACAGGTTTAAAGGCTGATTGTAATGATAATAAAAATGTAATTTTGAATTGGAATGCTTCATTAGATGCTTCAAGCTATGATGTATACAGAAGTGATAGCAGCAATGGCGAATATGTGAAGATTAATGGATCAGAAGTGAGAGGAACAACATACACAGATAGTGTTGAAATGGGAAACACCTCCAAAACATACTATTATAAGGTGGTTGCGAGGAATTCTGAAGCTATAAGTGGTTACTCTGATTTCGCATATATAACCATATCGCAAATATTAGAAGCACCTACAAGTGTGATAGCTAAATTTAAAGATTTTTCTTATGTAATGTTAGTTTGGAGTCCTTCGTTAGGAGCCGAGAGCTATGATGTATACAGAAGCGAAAGTATAGAGGGTACATATACTAACATTGAATCTGGAATAACAGGAATGACTTATAAAGATAATAAGGTTGATACTTCAATTGATGGTAAACAATATTTTTATAAAGTTGTTGCTAAAAATTCAAATTCTCCTGATGCAGAATCTAATATAGCTGAGGCAGTTATTAAGAAATTAGCAGCACCTACAAACTTAACTGCCGAGTTTAAAGATTATAGTAATGTAACATTAAATTGGGATGCTTCATCGGGTGCAACGGGTTACAAGGTTTTTAAAAGTGAAACTCCAGAGGATAACGAGGATAACGAGGATAACTATGTTGAAATTGCTAATGTTACAACAACAAACTTTATAGATAATGATGTTAATTCTAGTGGTTATGGCATTATCATTAAAAGTACTGGTAAAAATATACATTATAAAATAAAGGCTGTTTATACCTATAGAGTGGACGGCGAAGACAAAACAGTAATTAGCGATTTTTCTGAAATTAAAGATGTGTTTGTTCCGCCTCACCATATTTCTGAATCTTGGAATTATAGACTTTACATAAATGATAAGACTGCAAAAAAGAGTGCAGAATATATTTTAGGATCATATATACCAGTTACATTTGAAATCAAGTTTAATGAGGATACAAAAGACCCTACTATTACTTTAGATAGGACAGTAACAAAAACACTTGATTCCCCACTTGATTCAAAAAAAACTCTTGATACCAGTTATTTTATATCAAGTGATAAAATTTATGAAATATCAAGTGATCAGAGGTTGTTAAAGGTTACACTTACTCGAGAGGAAGCGTTGGTTGAGAATTTTGCTAAAACTGCAAAGTTTGTAATAAATAAAGACTCTGAGGGTAATATAGTTAATACAGATATGCAGATTACTGGGAACTTTAAAAAGGATGATATTCTTATTGTTGAATTTGTAATAAAAATCTCAGCTAATAAGACTGCTTTAGAGTCCGAAAATGGCATTAATGCTTACTATGGCAAATACATATTAAATTTCAAATTAAGTGGTGAACAGTCAGTGACAAAAGACGGTGTTGTTGAACCTAATACGAAGGTTGAATCCGCTGAAACTGAAGATTTATCTGTAAATATAGTTAAATCTGATAAATTGAAATAATTGGATTTGCGGTAGCCAGAGCAAAAGTTATTTAGAAGCATAAAAAGGTTCATTCCAGATTTATAAGTGGAATGAACCTTTTGTAATTAACATAAGCTATGTTGGCTTGAACTTGCGTTGTTTAATCATTTTATTATGTTTGACAAGTTCTGATAATATGTTTGATTTTTGGTATGCCATTAGGTATAATTTCTAATGTGGCATTATATTAGCATAAGTGGCTTGGACTTTCGTTATTTGGTTTCTTATATATTAATAAAAATGCGATTCAAGCTTATACTAAAGAAAAAGTCAAAAAATAATTTTTGGGATGGGGTATTTATGAAAATTAAAAGCGTAATTGTAGTTACAGCGATCATATCTAGCATGCTTCTTACATCATGCACATCAAGTGATAAGGATAGTGCTAATAGCACAAGTCAAATGAGTGCAGGAACGTCTGTGGCAGGACAAAGTAATACTAGTGCTTCAAATTCAAGTCAGGTATCTAATGAAACAGCATCAACAACTTTAGAGCCATCAAACACTACTACAGAGGCTTCAGCTTCAAATTCTACAGCGACTACCCCAGCGCCCACAGCAAATGGGTTACAACTTTCGCCAAGTATTAAAGATGTTAAGGTTAAGGCTGTATATCTTACAGGACCTTCAGGTGGCTCATCTACAAAAGTTGACAGTATTATTGCTCTAGCTAAATCAACAGAAATAAATACAGTTGTACTTGATGTTAAAGAGGATGGCTCTGTAAATTATGAGTCTGATCTAGAGATGGTAAAAAAATATGGCGAGGAAACTAAATATTACAAGCCTGAAGAGCTTGTTAAAAAATTCCACGATAATGGAATATATGTTATAGGACGTATAGTAACATTTAGAGATAAGACTCTAGCGAAAAGCAGAGCTGATTTAGGAATAAAGACACCAAAAGGTACATTATGGCTTGAGAATGGAAAAGATCCATGGACAAATCCATATAATGAGGAAGTTTGGGATTATAATATTGCTATTGCTAAGGAAGCAGTTTCGAAAGGCTTTGATGAAATACAGTTTGATTATGTCAGATTCCCAACTGGAAGGAAGAATGATTTTGACTATGGTACGAGTGTTCCTGCTAAGTCAGAGGCTATAAATGGATTTTTGGCAAAGGCAGAAAAAGAAATTCATGAAGGGTTAGGAGTACCGGTTTCTGCTGACGTGTTCGCAATAATTATTGAAAGTAAGGGCGATGGCGAAAGTATAGGGCAAAAAATAGATGAAGTAGGAAAGGATATCTACTGTATTAGTCCTATGATATATCCTTCACATTATGCAAATTCATCTAAAGGAATTATGGGTAATGGCGTTGGACAAAAAATTAATGGAGTTACTTTTACAAAGCCGGATTTAGAGCCATATAGCGTAATGTATAATGCATTACTATCTTGTAAGACAAAGATTGCGGAAGTGCCAAACTATAAGTCTAAGGTTAGACCATACATTCAGGCCTTTACAGCAAGGTACCTTTCAAAGGGCTATTATCAGACATATGGAGCTCAGCAGATTAAAGAGCAGATTAAGGGTGTTTATGACGCTGGGTACGAAGAATGGATACTTTGGGATGCAAGTAATAAGTATCAAGAAGCATATTTTGAGAAAGAATAAGATATAGCAAATATTATAATAAAGAGCAGGGTCGCATTTTGATATGTTCCACTTTGAGGTAGACAGTTAAAAATAATAAAACTGTTTATAACAAGGAGAAGCATATCATCGATAAATGTAACTCTGCTTTTTTGCAAAATAGTCATAAAAATAAATGGCCACATATTGAATACTATTAGATATGGTGATACAATATATTGTGCCAAGCAAAATTAAAGTACTAAATATAGTTGTTGTTGAGAGGAGATTTACTAATGAAGCTTTCTGAAAATGCCATTAAAGTATTAGAAAAGAGATATTTGGAAAAGGATGAGAATGGTAATTTAATTGAGGACTGTGAGGGGATGTTTAGACGTGTAGCAAAGGCAATTGCTTCAGCTGATGCTAAATATACCGATAAAAAAGGCTTAGACCAAATTGAACAGGACTTTTTTAATATGATGGCTGATTTGGAGTTTTTACCTAATTCTCCTACACTAATGAATGCGGGTAGGCCACTCGGTCAGCTAAGTGCATGTTTTGTACTGCCAATTGAGGACACAATGGAAGGCATTTTTGAGACTATCAAAAATGCTGCTTTGATACATAAAAGTGGAGGGGGAACTGGTTTTAGTTTTTCCAGATTACGCCCAAAGGGTGCTTCGGTAAATTCCACTGGGGGAGTAGCTAGTGGTCCGATAAGTTTTATGAAGGTATTTAATGCAGCTACTGAGGCAGTTAAGCAAGGAGGCACTCGTCGTGGTGCTAATATGGGCATTTTGAGAATTGATCACCCAGATATTCTTGACTTTATTTCATGCAAAAAGGATAACTCAGAGATAACTAATTTCAATTTAAGTGTTGGAATTACTGAAGATTTTATGAAGGCAGTAGAGCATAATTTAGAATATGAGTTAGTTGATCCGAAAACTAAACAGCCTGTAGGTAAATTAAATGCTAAAAAGGTTTTTGACACAATAGTTGAAATGGCTTGGAAGAATGGCGAGCCAGGAATTATTTTTATTGACAGGCTTAATAAGGACAACGTTACACCAGAACTTGGTGAGATAGAGAGCACTAACCCATGTCTAACAGGTGATACATGGGTTTTGACAAATGAAGGTCCTTGCCAAATATTAGATATTTTGGGTAAGCAAACAAAGTTAGCTTTAAATGGACTGTTTTATGAAACTGCACCTGAGGGTTTCTTTAAGACAGGTACTAAGAAGGTTCTAAGTATTTCAACTAACAGGGGATATACGATAAATGCTACTGAAGATCATTTAATTAGAGTTGCAAAGAGTATAAACAGATTTAAAATTGAAGAGGAATGGAAACCAGCTAGAAGTATAGTTCCAGGAGATAAATTAATTTTATCAAACAATAGAGACATTAAATGGAAGGGTGAAGGTGATTTTAACCAAGGCTATTTATTAGGTCTATTACTTGGTGATGGAACACTTAAAAAAGATGGCGGTATTATCAGTATATGGGGAAACAATGAGGAGTCTGAGTCATTAATGAAGGCGGCTGGGGATTCAGCCTATACGCTACCTCATCGTTCTGATTTTAAAGGCTTTCAATCTGTTATAGAAGATAGAGCTGAGCATAGAATGAGACTTACTGCATTAAGGGATTTGGCAGAAGAATATGGTATTGTCGTAGGTAATAAGAAGGTTAATCCAGAGCTAGAAAAGACAGGCTATGATTTTCATGTTGGGTTCTTAAAAGGACTATTCGATTCAGATGGAACTGTTGTGGGGAACTTGGAGAAGGGTGCTTCTATCCGACTATGGCAAAAGGACTTATCAACATTAAATACAGCGCAGAGGATGCTTCTAAGACTAGGTATTGCCTCAACTATCTATACTAACAGAAAGCCAAGTGGATACAAATTGCTTCCAAACGGTAATGGTGGCTATAGTGAGTATAATACTTCAGTGGGAAATGAACTTGTTATTTCTAAGGATAATATGCTTATTTTTTCTGAACGCATTGGATTCGCTAGTGTTACAAAACAAAATAAGCTAGAGAATATTTTAAAAACCTTTAAACGCTCTCTATACGGAGAACGATTTGTTTCAACAGTAGTTGAAGTGTGTGATGGTGGAGAGAAGGAAGTTTATGATGTTCAAGTTCCAGGAATAAATGCTTTTGATGCAAATGGAATTTACGTGCACAATTGTGGTGAGCAGCCATTACTTCCATTTGAGGCATGTAATCTGGGGTCTATTAATTTATATAATATGCTAAAGGAAGATAAAAGCCAACTTGACTTTGATAAGTTAGCAATGACAGTTAAAAAGGCTGTGCATTTTCTAGATAATGTTATAGAGGTTAATAAATACCCACTACCAGACATTGATAAGATGACTAGGGGTACTAGAAAAATTGGTTTGGGAATAATGGGTTGGGCTGACATACTATGCGCTATGGGGATAGCTTATAATTCTCAGGAAGCAATTGATCTTGCCGATAAAGTAATGAGCTTTATACAAGCAAATGCTAAGAAGGCATCTCAAGAATTAGCTGAGCAAAAGGGTGTTTTCCCTTATTATGAGAATAGTATTTTTGCTAAGGAGGGAATTAAGCTTCGAAACGCAACTACTACAACAATTGCTCCAACAGGTACTTTGAGCTTGATTGCAGGTGTTTCAAGCGGAATTGAACCTATATTTGCGATTTCATATATCAGAAATGTTATGGATAATAACGAGTTAGTTGAGGTAAATCCAGTATTCAAAAATATTGCAATGAACGAGAAATTCTATTCTGAGGAATTAATGAGAGAAATTGCAAAGAAGGGTACTGTTAAAGGTATAAAGGAAGTGCCTAAAAAGGTACAGGATATATTTGTAACCGCTCATGACGTATTACCTGAATGGCATGTAAAAATGCAGGCAGCTTTCCAAAGACATACGGATAATGCTGTTTCAAAAACTGTTAATTTGGGCCACGATGCTACAATTGATGATGTCAGTGAGGTTTTTACCCTTGCATATAAAACCCAGTGTAAAGGAGTAACCATATACAGAGACGGAAGCCGAGATATGCAGGTGCTCAATATTGGTAAGGTTAAGGGCAAGGAAGATGATGCAAATAAACCCTTGCCTGCTGGTGAGAATGTTTATTGTGATTCCTGTGATGTAAATAATGATGGTACAATTCTGGAAAAGAGTTGTGGAATTGAGCCAAGACCAAGACCTGACATCACAACCGGTTTTACCGAGAAGGTAAAAATCGGCTGTGGAAATTTATATGTAACAGTTAACTATGATGACAATGGAATTTGCGAGGTGTTTACTAATACCGGCCGTGCAGGAGGCTGTCCTTCACAATCAGAAGCAACTAGTAGATTAATTTCTGTAGCACTGCGTTCTGGAATGGATGCTAAGTCAATAGTTGAGCAGCTAAAAGGCATTAGATGCCCATCTACTATTCGCCAAAAGGGACTAAAGGTGCTATCTTGTCCTGATGCTATAGGCAGACTAATCGAAAAGGTGGCAAAAATCCAGAGCAGCAAGGACGAAGAGGCAACAACAGAGCTAAATATACAAGAATACAGTGTGTTACAGACTCCAACTGCCAGAAATATTCCTATTACAGAGTGCGAAACTGATTGTGGTGCATGCTCTATGATAGAGGATTGTTCAAACCCGCAAAATGTTTTGAATTCTCAGGAATCAACAGGAGAATGCCCCGAATGCGGCAAGTCCGTTGAACATGAGGGTGGCTGTGTGATTTGTAGACACTGTGGGTATAGTAAGTGTGGGTGAAACCTTCTTATATTATAAGTCTTGAAAAGCTTGGTATGAGATGATTTTACTAGAAGTAACTGGGAAATAATTATTGTGATCTAGAAATAAATCAAGTTAAATTTGATTTATTTCTAGATTTGTATAAAATATAAAATGCTTAAAATGCTTGATACAAAAGACTTCCTGAATAAAGGGGTCTTTTTGTCATTTGGTTTATGTAAATTTGGCACCATATTAATAAATTATTACTTATTATGTTTATGGTCAATTTACAAAAGATTATTGCGATTGTAATTATTTAGCTATTAAGATAGAATATCAATATGAAATCATCTAAAAATATTACAAATTGAGGAATAAGTAATGAGCGAAATATTTAAGTTTGGGATTTTAGTCGGTGATTCTGAAGAAGAGTATTTTTATAATGATTCCTGGTGTGTTGAAACCTATCCCAATTATAAAAGGATAACTGTTGCACCTGTAAAAAATCAAATTAACCTGATGCTGGATATTCTTAAGAGTTTCGAACCTCCATATTGGTGCCTATATGTGATTTTGGTACCTAGAAATGGAAATGAGGTAGGGAGATATCAATGCCCTTATCCAATGTCTTATGTGGAGATATCTGAATTTGTTAATAAATATAAGAAC
>JAEZOA010000053.1 GCA_023441625.1 Bacillota bacterium | reverse complement strand
GAAATATCAATCGTTCAATCTTATCAGGAATAATTTCAGGACTTGAGATTACAATCTTCTTTTCCGCTTCAATAATATCCCGTTCGAATACTTCAACGTAGTTACCGGAGTCATATATTGCATTTGTAATTTGCTTTGTAGCCTCCTCGCCAGTCCATAATGTAAATCCAGTCTTCCTGTAGGTTCATAAACGCTTTGCATACATATTATCAAAACATCTAATGTGAGAATCTATATAATCATAGACATAAACTGCTTCTTTTCCTTCATAATCTCGATTCAATCGTCCAACATATTGTTCCAAACGTCCTTCAAAAGAAACCGGTGCAGCTAACATCAGTACGTCAAGTCTTGGAAAATCAAAGTCTTCTCCAATTTTCTGTCCTGTTGCTACCAGAATAAGGCTTTCATCCTTTTTAACTACTTTTAGAGACACTCTGATTTCAGCATTTTCTTTATCAGTATTGTCTCCATGCAAAATGAATACGTGTCTGATATTCTTTTATAATCCAAGATTGAGCTTCATTTCATAAATTTCTATATTACAATTATAGTTAGCTGGTTATAAATAGTAAGACAGCAATTTGAGTAGAGCGATCTTCATTTTCAATATTATGTTTATTTCTACAGAAGTTTAGAATAACCTCAATCAAAGCACTACCTCCTTCTTGTTTTTTAAACATTCTATTACATTACATTCTATATCATTAAAATTGCACATGTAATCAACATCTTCTATGACGTCTTGAAATTCATAGTTAATTATAGATTTTTCGAGACTATCATATTCTTCATATATAGAACTAACACCACTACATTCCCTCGTATTAATCCTTAAATTGTTAACAATTGACTATAATTGGTTTATTTTGTATAATTAACTATAACAGAGACGAAATGAGTTAGAGAGAGCTGAGCAGCGGTATCAGATCTTTTATAAATGTGTCTAATCTAGCCGGACTTTGTCCCGGCTTTATTTTCATTTCTCGTCTGTTAAAACTAATTAGGAGGGAGACTTACCATGTCAAAGTTTTTTAATATTGGAATCGTCCAGGTAGCGTCAACTAGTATGAATCCTGATGTTGAAGCAAGAAAAAAAGACCATCTGTCCGTAATGTCCTTTTATATTGATCAGATTTGTATGCTCAACCCTACTATTGATTTGATTGTTTTTCCTGAATTGTATCTGAACGGGTGTGATTCTTTAAACTGGAATCAACTTGCGGAAACAATACCAGGTCCAGCAACTGATTTTTTATGCAAAAAGGCTATACAATATAAAAAATGGCTTATTCCTGGTTCCATGATTGAAAAGAGGAAAGGTGTGGAAGGAACATTAAATACCTCCGTCTTAATATCTCCTGAGGGAGAAATTGTACTGAAATATAGTAAAGTTTTTATTCCTCATCCTTTGGAGCCATCTACTCCGGGATTTGATTTTCCAGTCTATGAAATACCAAACGTAGGAAAGATCGGTATTATGATCTGTGCCGACGGTCAAATTCCTGAAATTGGACGAAACCTGGCTCTTAATGGGGCAGAAATTATTATTAAGCCCACCTTCCAAGGGTTTTGGATCGGTGGATTACGGAACAATGTACCCATTTGCCAAACTAGAGCTCAGGAAAACCAATGTTTTATTGTGAGCGTGAACCAGGCGGCTCCTATGGGTATGGGTCATTCTTGTGTATGTGATCCTGAAGGTCGAGTGATTGAGGAACTTGGCTCGACGGAATCATTTTTTATGGTGTCCTTGAATTTGGATGAAGTAAAACGAGCCCGGGAAAACGGCTTTTTGGGCATGTTCCCTTTCTTTAAAATGCTCAGAGATTTTAAAGAGGCAGGTCGGCCGATAGATCAATGTTATCTCAAGGGGCTGGAAAATGCTCCTGTCTTCCAAACCTTGAAGGGTAAGGCTCCTGTATTACCTAAAGAAATAAAGCGATTTGGTGAAGAATGAAGCATAACACCACTTATACTCTTTCTTTTCTTATTAACCACAAGGGCAAATCTCATATATATCAACACCATGCTTATGAATAAATTTTTGAATTTTATATTAATTCAATTCTATATTCATATACCCTCCAATCTATTGATTCACCCTTTGTCATCTATATTTTTGTCCATTTTAAAGGGGCAAAAACAAGCATTTTTCTGCTCGATTTTCGCCCCAAAATCGCTCCAAAACCACAACATCTTGTGGCCAACCCCTACTTTTTCTCCTTGATGTGTCAGAATGACACATTAACCACTATCTTGTCATCAGAATTATCGCTTCAGCAGTAGCACGTTTCCAATCAGTCTTCGTCTTTGACTCGGCTTCTTAGGCGTGCCTTGCATGGACCGTTGTAATCTGCTCTCATCTCACTTCGTTCGTGACAGCAGAACAACCGCTTCCAGTGCCTTGAGTAGACAAAAAATGATGTCATCAGGACCTGTTGGTTCCTTGGCGGAGGGGTATAGAGTATATTCCTAGTAAATTAGGCTATTAAGTCCTTTTACTAAATATTAATCCAAATATTCTCTCAATGCACCACGAAAGGCTGTATGACGAGAATACTTTCCCATATACTTGCTTATTATAGTACTTTTAGCCATATTCACTCCTAACGATTCCTTCACTTCCCCCAATGCAGCTGCCAATAAAGCAACAGCATTGTATTTGTTTCTGTACTTGCCACCAACAATACCATCTATTCTTTTATCAATTACAGCTTCCAACCATTCAACATATCTTTTTACATCATCTGCTGAAATCACATAATTTATTTTCCACAAAGAAAATATGTTCAAAAAAATCTCGTCATATTTAGTTGCACCAACTTCAGTTTCAAATATATAATTCTCTTTTATAAACACAAGATTTTTCAGCTCATTAAATCCAATTCTACTTGAAACTCGTGCCGCTAAATTTTTACAGGCTTTTCTAAGTTTAACATCTGCATACAAATACAATAGCATAAGATCTAATCCATCACCAATGAAACTACCACTCCACCCTAGAGGTCTCTTCTGTTCATTACACCAATTTTGAACCTCATTAAACTTTCCTGAGAAAAAACAAAGATACTTATAGTCAAATTTTGAAACTACATTTTCAGTCATTTCAGATGCTTCATTTCTATAATAATTATCACAAATTCGTAATTTTCCAATTCTTTTTTCAGCAATATCTTTGTATTCCTTCATCGTATCTTTGTCCACAAAAAGTCTTAAATAGTTAAGTACTGTTGAATTAGAATAAAATGCTTCATACCAGCATTTTTTCATGAATTCATAATCATTAATACAATATGATGCCTGTGCAGTTTTTAGAGCAATTTCACCGCGGATTTTCAAATCTAATGGTAATTTATTAAGTGCCTCTTTTCCAACTTCTTCTATTTTTATATAATCATGAGACTTTTCATATTCCAATAAAGCGGCCAGGTAAACTGATGGATGCTCTTTATAGCCTTGTCTTGCCATTTCCACTAAACCCTCAGTTCCTTTATAATATATTAAGCTTTCCCTTAGCAAACGTGCTGCAATCTCCCAACTCTGTGTCATAAGAAAATCAATCCATGATTGTAAAAACATATCGGTATCTCTTAATTCTTCTCTGCCTATTGAGAAAATGTCTTCAATATGAATGTCCTTAAAATATCCATAAGCAAAATATGAATATAAAATATTTGCACGCTTATTTGCCGTTTGCAATTGATAATTTGAATACAATACGTCAAGTGCAAGTACCTTTAAGTTTATTCCAACCAACTTTTCATCAACCATTTCTTCAAAACTTAATTCAAAAGAATCCCCACCACATTCATCTTCAACAAATACTTGGAGATTCATAACCAATTCGAAAATATTTACTGCTTCTTCATATCTGCAATCATTCATGCAGTCATGTGCAAACAATATAGCATCCTCGATTAATCTGCCAACGCCTTCATTATCCTCATATTCCCATATCCAGTCACTTGCCCAATATCCATTGGAGTAATCTTCATACCCTTGGGCCGATATACATAATTCGCCATTTTGTATTTTAGTAATACCGCTCTTTATTTCATTCAACTTTTCTTTTACTTTTTCATCAGATATTAATCTTTTGTACTGAGATTTCTTAGTTGTATCTCTTTGAGAATTTTGGCATCGACAATCTTGCAGCTGTTGGAGAAATTCCTCTCTCTTGCTTTCAGATGTTTTTCTTGCGATATTATGTAGACAACTTTTTAATTCTTCCATACTCATACTTTCCATTATTTCATCTGATTTTTGAATAAATACTTTCTGATTCATTTTGCCTCCAGTATTCCATGACCCACTAATAAAAATAAATTACTTCTTATTCCCCATTTTTATAGCAAACTATGCATTCTTTTAACTCAAGACATAAATAAAGTAGGGAAACTATTTTCAAAGCTTCCCGCCTTATCCGTCCTTATTGACCTTTTATCAAAGCATACTCGATAACAGTTCTATCTTGTTCCCAACTCACCTCTGAAAGCACGGGCAAGAATTGCTTTTTTCATTAAATCTATAGTGGATTAGGATACTTGTCTGAAACTATTTATATCTGATATAGTTAGGCGAAAAATACATCCTCAGGCTAAGTTAAGTTGTCATTACTTCTACACCTATCGTTTTAGTCACTCTTTCCATCTTAGAATTCTTTTCCATCTTAGAATTAGTTTCCTATCTATATTTAATTATTAAAAATTTTTAAATGATATAACTAATGAAAAGATAAAACTTATAAACATTCCAATAACACAATTTCTAACCCCTTTATCTATTGACTCCTGTGATTTGTTAGATTGTCTAAGGTGTACAATTCTTATTAAAAATCCAAATCCGACAATCAATCCAATGCAAATTAGTATTAGGTATACCATTTTCTGCTCTTCTCCTTCGTCAAATCGCGTTCTATGCATTCATACTAAACCATTCAACTAGACTCTTATTCCCTTTTCAAGACTTAAACAAAACCCCCAAACGAATACGTTTGAGGGTTTTTGAATTCCGAAGATATTATCTCTTTGAGAACTGTGATGCTTTTCTTGCTTTTTTGAGACCGTATTTCTTTCTTTCCTTCATTCTTGGGTCTCTTGTCAAGAAACCTGCTTTTTTAAGAGCTGGTCTGAGTTCTTCATCAGCCTTTAATAGCGCTCTTGAAATACCATGTCTTATAGCACCAGCTTGACCAGTGAAACCGCCACCAACTACTGTGCATATAACATCAAACTTTGAAGTAGTATCAGTGAGAGTTAATGGTTGCTTAACTATAACCTTCATTGTCTCCAAACCAAAGTAGTCATCTAATGTTCTATCATTAATAAGTATTTTTCCTTCTCCTGGAAGAAGTCTTTCTCTTGCTATTGATTTCTTTCTACGTCCTGTACCGTAATAGTATACCTTAGCCATTTTATATATTCTCCTCCCTTAAATGTTCAAATCAAGTACTTCAGGTTTTTGCGCCTGATGGCCATGCTCAGAACCAACGTAAACCTTGAGTTTTCTGAACATTTGTCTACCAAGACTATTCTTTGGAAGCATTCCTTTAATAGCTAATTCAACAGCTCTTTCAGGATGTTTTACCATAAAATGTCTGTACTTAACTTCTTTGAATCCACCTGGATGATTGGAGTGAGTTCTGTGAAGCTTTTGATCAAGCTTTTTTCCAGTTAAAACAACTTTTTCTGCATTTAGTACAATTACATGGTCACCAGTATCACAATGTGGTGTGAAAATTGGTTTATTTTTACCTCTTAGAATACTAGCAACTTCACTTGCTAATCTTCCAAGTGGCTTACCTTCTGCATCAACAATGTACCATTTTCTTTCAACTTCTTCAGCTTTTGCCATGAAAGTTTTCATTTCTTAATACAACCTCCTTAAAAATCTATAACCTTTTTTATGTTAACAGTTAATTTTTATTTTTATCAAAGTAACCGTTTAGGACACTTAAACATTTTAATATAGACATCCCACTAATGTCAAGTATAAATTGCGAATGATTTAATTTATCTCTTATTATCTCCCTATTTATCTCGATATATGTCCATATCTCTTATATAATAGCTCGCCATTTCACTTTTTTGCCTATTTTAAAATTTTAACTCAACCGAGTATATCTTAAAAAGCCTCATGTAAAAAGAAATACATTGAAACTTATCGCAGAGTAAAGCCTATTTCACTACCCTGGTTATGGCGACTTTTGCAATAAATTTCCCCTCCATGCTCATTTACTATATATTTACAGATTGACAGTCCTAATCCAGAGCCTGGTATACTAGAACTTCTTGACTTCTCTGCCCTGTAAAATTTATCAAAAACATATGGTATATCGTCAGAACTTATACCTATCCCATTATCTATAACCTTAATAAGAACATATTGTCCCGATCTCTGCGCCTCAATTACAATTTTGCCATGCTTATCACCAATATATTTCATACTATTTTCAACGAGATTATATAGAACTTCTGAAATACGTTTGCAATCAATTAATACTAACATATCAGCTATTTTACTCTCATAATGAAAATCTATTTTATTTTGTTTTACAAATATCTCTAACTCTTTCATTACAGAATTAAAGTATCCCAAAAAATAAACTTCTTGGCGATTAATATCTAACTGCTTTAATTGTATATTTGAGTACTCAAGTAATTCACTAATCATCCCTGCCAATAAATTAGTTTTATCTATAATAATCCTTACATACTCTTCTTTTTTTTCAGTTGTTCCTGCGATACCATCTCTTATCCCTTCACTATAAGCTTTTATGGTTGAAATAGGAGTCTTTAAGTCATGAGATATACATGAAATCAATTCTTGCTGAGATTTCTTAAGTTTTTCTTCTCGTATTTGCTTTTCCTTCAGCTCATCCCTCATTAATTCAAAGGAAAAGGTTAAATCTGCAACCTCATTGTCACCTATTATTCTCTCATAGGTTCTAACCACCTCTAAATCATAATTTCCTGCAATTATTCCTTTAGCTGAGCTACAGACCTCCCTTAATGGTTCCAAATTATAACTTCTCTATTCTGTTTTAATAATATATTTCCATTAAATACAAGCCCTCTGCAGGTGCAGTTTTTCCAGCTTTTGTTCTATCTTTACCTTGAATTATTCGGGATATATCATCAGCACTAATTTTCCCCATCCCTACATATATCAAAGTTCCAGCTATTATTCTTACCATATTATATAGAAAGCCATTACCAGAAACTTCAATACATATCAGCTTATCTTCTTTTTTAGAAACATCTACACTATATATTTCTCTTACTGTGCTCCGAACTTGTCCACCAGTGGCTTGAAAAGCCGCGAAATCATGTTGCCCAATAAAATAGCTTGCTGCTCTTTGTAGCTCTTCAAAGCAAAGCTCTGGTCTCACATGATACGACCTATTACGCATAATTGCTGAAGCATGGGCATCATTATAAATCAAATATCTGTACTTTTTGCCCTTAGCACTATATCTGGAATGAAAATCTTCTGAAACTTCTTCTGATTGTCTAATTACTATATCATTAGGAAGTAAATTGTTGATTGCATATGAGAACTTCTCTGCTGGAATACTTGAAGCTGTTAAGAAATGGGCAACCTGACCATATGCATGTACTCCTACATCTGTTCTGCTACAGCCTACTAAACTTACCTCGCTCCCTAACAATTTAGAAATTGCCTTTTCCATAGTTTCCTGCACAGAATTAGCATTTTTTTGTATCTGCCAACCGTGATATTTTGTACCATCGTACTCAATTGTAAGCTTAATCTTCCTCATTTTACCCCCATGTACACATTGCGCCAAACAAAACTAAACCAAGGTCAAGTCTAGCCTATGTTACAGCTAGAGCAAATTAAATCCATGCTTGCATTACTAAAACCCAAGCCATAAAAACAGTTGTGATTGCTACTATTACCACATCATATTTTGTAAAGCTAAGCTGCTTCATCCTCGTTCTTCCTTCACTTCCTCTATAGCACCTTGCCTCCATAGCTGTGGCCAGTTCATCTGCTCTTCTGAACGCACTTATAAATAACGGTATCAGCACAGGAATAAAGCTTTTAGCACGTTCCACTATGTTTCCACTATCAAAGTCAGCACCTCGCGAGGACTGTGCCTTGATAATCTTATCTGTTTCTTCGAGAAGTGTAGGAATAAATCTCAAAGCAATTGTCATCATCATTGATATCTCATGAACCGGTACCTTAATTCGATTAAGCGGGCGAAGGAGCTTCTCAATTCCATCTGTGAGGGTCATTGGCGTGGTAGTATAAGTCAGTAGGCTAGCAATTATAATCAGAAGGAATAGTCTTATAGCCATTTTAACAGCAACATCAATACCCTCATAGGTTATTTTGAGAAAGCCAATTTTGTATAAAATAGTATCACCTATTGTAAACATATTTATGATGCCAGCAAAAATGACTATAAACAATATAGGCTTCAAACCCTTCAAAATAAACTTAATAGGTATATTCGATGAAACAATAATAAGAGCTGTAAAAATAGTTAAAAATAAATAACCCCAATAAGTTTTTATCAAAAATATGAATATCATCATTATAAATGTTAGTATAATCTTTGTACGTGGGTCAGCTTTATGCAGAAAAGAAGCTCCAGGTACGTACTGCCCAATTGTTATATCCCTAATCATATTTTATTCAGAAGTCTTGTACTCCTGATAATCTCCCCTCTTAGTTACTTACATTAACAACAGGTAAAATAGTAATACAATTAATATTAATATTTAAAATATCAGTATTCTAACATTAATTTCTCCTTAATTGTTTTATTACTTCTTCTGATGCCTCTTCTACAGTAAATATATTCTCATTTATATTTGGAAAAATACATTTTAGCTTTTTCATTAAATAAGTAATTTGCGGTGCTGACAACCCGATTTTCTCCAATTCTTCTGGCTCAGCATATACCTCATTTGAAGGTTTATCCATAAATACTGTACCCTCATTCATAACGATTACTCTATCCGCCAACTTAGCTATATCCTCCATACTATGGGAAACAAGAATTATTGTCATATTAAAATCCTTATGCAGCTTTTTAATGTATCCGAATATCTCATCTCGTCCACTTGGGTCAAGCCCTGCTGTTGGTTCATCTAAAACCAGTATTTTAGGCATCATTGCAACTACACCAGCAATTGCTACTCTGCGTTTTTGTCCTCCTGATAACTCAAATGGTGATTTGTCAAGAATTGTCTCATCAAGTCCAACAGAAATCAAAGCGTAATTGACCTTTTTATCTATTTCTTCCTCTGATAACCCTTGCTTAATCAATCCAAACGAAATATCCTTCTTAACAGTTTCTTCAAAAAGCTGGTGCTCAGGATATTGAAAGACAATGCCTACCTGACGCCTTAAATCTTTTAAATTCCTTTGTGAAGTATCTATATCATTAATTATTACCCTACCATTTGTAGGTTTTAAAATCCCGTTAAAATGCTGAATCAAAGTAGACTTACCTGAACCGGTATGACCTATTATCCCAATAAATTCCCCATCATTTATCTTAATATTTATGTCATGTAGTGCATTCTTTTTAAATGGCCCATTTTCCATATACGTATAGGCCAAATCTTCTATTATAATTGACATACTTTATTATTACTCCTAAAATTCATGTTAGTTCTTTTCAACCTATAATACCATAATTATATGTAAATAGTGAAGGGCTATTGAGCAAAATCTTATATTATCTTGATATACCTTTGTTTATAAATATACCTTCTAATAAAAGTATGGATTTTTACCAATTATATATTATAATTAGTATAGTTGTTATTCGATAAATATTTTGGAGGTTTAAAGCACCAATGAATCAACACTATTATTCGGAAAATCCCGAATCAGAAATAAAGGAAAAGTCCTTTACTGAGAACATATGCGGTACTCAATTAAGCTTTACGTCAGTTAGTGGAGTATTCTCATTCGGAACAAAAATAGATAGAGCCTCCTCGAATCTCATTAAAAACTTTTCTCCAAGCGGGTCATCAATACTCGATATCGGTTGTGGTTATGGTGCTATTGGACTTTTTATTAAAGCTATCTTTCCTATTCAAAAGGTAACAATGATTGATGTTAACAACAGAGCAGTGGATTACACAACAAATAATGCGGCAGCTAATAAACTTGTTGTTGAAGTATTAAATAGTAATCTTTACGAAGCCTTATCAAGTAGAATTTTTGATGATATTGTTTCAAACCCACCAATTGCGGCTGGTAAAGAATTGAATATGAGATTAATTGAAGATGCCTACCAATACCTATCACAAGATGGTTCTTTATGGTTGGTTGCATTTCATAATAAAGGAGGAGCAACCTTAAAAGATAAGATGAAAAGTGTTTTTGGAAATGTCACTGATATTGATAAAAGTGGCGGTATAAGAGTTTATAAAAGTGTCAAGAAAACTTAGTTTACCTTATATCACTAATCATTTTAAAAGCCTCATTTACAGTCAATGGCAGTTTATTTACCTCTATTCCCCGCTTTTTCAGGATATACATCAGCTCTGTTACCTGAGGTACATCTAGCCCTAAACTCTTTATCTGATCAACATTACTAAATACTTCTTGCGGTGTTCCATCCAATACAACACTTCCGTTATCAATTATAATTAACCTCTTTGCCAATGCTGCTTCATCCATATGATGAGTAATGTGTATTATAGTAATATTTTCCTCTTTGTTAAGCCTCTTTAAAACATTTATAACCTCTTTACGTCCAACAGGATCCAGCATGGAGGTGGCCTCGTCTAAAATAATACACTGTGGCTTCATAGCTAGTATACCCGCAATAGCAACACGCTGTTTCTGTCCTCCAGATAAAAGATGTGGCGCATTTTCTTTAAAATCAACAATCCCAACCATTTCTAATGCATCATCTACTCTTTTTCTTATTTCAGTAGGATCTACTCCCAAATTTTCAGGTCCAAACGCAACATCCTCTTCAACCGTTGTAGCAATTATTTGGTTATCTGGATTTTGAAAAACCATTCCTGCGTTACTCCTAATATTCCAAACATTTTCCTCATTAGCAGTATCTTTACCCATTACTAATACAATACCTGTCTGAGGAATTAATAGAGCATTCAAAAGTCTTGAGAAAGTTGATTTTCCGGACCCATTTCTCCCTAGTATAACAACAAAATCACCTTTTTCAATGTTTACATTTATATCCTTAAGGGCCTTAACTTCTTCAACTATTTCTCCATCTGTAATATATGAAAAGTTTACTCCATTGACCTCAAAAATATTATTCACCGCAACTACCTCCAAATGTATTCTATCTGCTCACCTTCAGCTACAATCTTGCCATGCTAAAAACTATCTGTTCTATATTCTAGAATATAAATATAGGGACTAAACACTGAGTTTTACCATTTAGTGGCTCCTCATAATGCTTAATCCCCTATACTCATAATTTCAACTTATACAGTATTAAACTAGCTCAAGAATAACCATTTCTGCAGCGTCGCCTCTTCTTGGTCCAAGCTTGTATATTCTAGTATATCCACCGTTTTTGCCCTTATACTTAGGAGCAATTTCATCAAAAAGTTTATTTGTAATATTGACAACCTTACCATCAGCATTGGTTGGTCTATAAACCCAATTCATAATAAATCTTCTTGCATGAAGTCTTGATGCATTATCAACCTGCACCATTGTATCAGAAATTTGTCTGTCCATAACCTGATACTTGTTACCATTTTTTGAAGTCTTAGTATCAGTGAGCTTATTTCCCTTAGAATCAAGTTTAGCAGCACTTGTCTTTACTGATTTTGAAGTAAAGTTATCAGCTTCCTTGATTGCAATAGTAATAAGTTTTTCTGCAATATTCTTAACTTCCTTAGCTCTCGCCTCAGTAGTTTCAATTCTACCACTTACAAATAAAGCTGTTGTAAGATTCTTCAAAATTGCTTTTCTTTGGTCTGTTGCACGCCCTAACTTCCTGTAACCTGGCATTAACTATCCCTCCTTACTCAATGTTTTACTTACATATGCGATTAAATATCAATTAATATGTTCTCTTGCAATTATCCGATAAATTGTATAAGACTACTCCTCACTTGGAGTCAATACAAGTCCAAGTGCTTGTAGTTTTTGAAGAACCTCTTCAAGAGACTTTCTGCCCAAGTTTCTTACCTTCATCATATCCTCTTCGGTTTTGTTAGTAAGATCTTCAACAGTATTTATTCCAGCTCTCTTTAGGCAATTGTATGACCTAACTGATAAGTCAAGCTCTTCAATTGTCATTTCAAGAACCTTCTCTTTTTTAGTTTCTTCCTTCTCTACCATGATTTCTGTGTGCTTAGCTTGATCAGATAAATCTACAAACAAGTTCAAATGCTCACTAAGAATCTTTGCACCAAGGCTTATAGCCTCGTCTGGATTTATACTTCCATTAGTCCAAACCTCTAAAGTAAGCTTATCATAGTCAGTAATTTGACCTACACGAGTATTTTCTACAGTGTAATTAACCTTTTTAACTGGAGTATAAATAGAATCAACTGCAATTACACCAATAGGCTGTCCCGACTGCTTATTCTTGTCAGCAGAAACATATCCTCTACCCGTGCTAATTACTAGTTCCATGTAGAATCTATGGTCACCGTTTAGTGTTGCAATATGAAGATTAGGATTTAAAATCTCTACGTCCTGATCAGTGATAATATCACCTGCAGTAATAGGTCCCTCACCATTTGCATCAATATAAATAACTTTTGATCCTTCGGTATGCATTTTCAATGAAAGAGCCTTAATATTAAGTATAATCTCCGTCACATCTTCAACGACACCAGGAACTGTGGAGAATTCATGTAATACTCCATCAATTTTGATTGAATTAACAGCTGCACCTGGTAATGAAGAAAGTAAAATTCTTCTTAATGAATTACCAAGAGTAATCCCATAGCCTCTTTCTAAAGGCTCCACTGTAAACTTGCCATACATGTTATCATCGCTACTAGACACACATTCAATTCTAGGCTTTTCTATTTCTATCACCAAGAACCCTCCCTTAACAACATTATTTATTTTTTGAGGGCAACTGATTCTAACATACAATCTCATAGAGAATTATTATAAAAATAACTCTTTCAGTTGCTTCCAAGTCAATTGTCAATTGCCATATTATTACTTGGAGTACAACTCTACGATCAAGTGTTCCTTGATTGGTAAATCAATATCTTCTCTTGAAGGAAGAGCGGCAACTTTTCCTACTAGGGTTTCAGCATCAAACTCGAGCCACTTAGGAATTACTTTTCCACCAGCGATGTCGTTGATTGCCTTAACTTTTGGTGAACTCTTGCTATTATCAGCAACTGCTACAACATCTCCAACCTTTACTAAAAATGAAGGAATGTTAACGCGCTTGCCATTAACTGTGAAGTGACCATGATTAACTAACTGTCTTGCTTCAGGTCTTGAGGTTGCAAGTCCAAGTCTGTAAACAGTGTTATCAAGTCTTGTTTCTAGTATTTGTAATAGGTTTTCACCTGTAATTCCAGTACGTTTCCTTGAAGCCATTTCGAAATATTCACTAAACTGGCTTTCTAATACGCCATAAAATCTTCTTACTTTTTGCTTCTCACGAAGCTGTATGCCATATTCAGACATTTTCTTTCGTGCCTGTCCATGCTGTCCTGGCGCATACGGCCTTTTTGAAATAGAACATTTATCAGTATAGCATCTCTCACCTTTTAAGAATAACTTTTCGCCTTCTCTACGGCAGAGCCTACAAACTGCTTCAGTATATCTTGCCATCTAAGTTTACACCTCCATATTATTATCAATAAACTACCACCAATTAATGAGTTTACACTCAATAGTTGGAGAAAAAGCCACTTTCGCGGTTTTATCCTGTGCGAAGGTAGTTCGCACTATACTCTTCTACGCTTAGGTGGTCTGCAGCCATTATGAGGAATTGGGGTAACATCCTTAATAAGGCTTACTTCTAACCCCGCAGCCTGTAATGCTCTTATAGCC